>DASQJS010000453.1:0-2782 GCA_035630995.1 Steroidobacteraceae bacterium
AGCATGGAACCCCGCCGAAGAAGCGCCGCTGGGTACTGGCCTTCATGTCGCAGGGCCTCAACAAGCAGGAGCGCCAGGACCTGCTCCAGCTGGTGCCGGCGGTGCACGACATCATCGTGAGGAACAACCCATGAGCATCGAAGGCCAATGGTTGCGCCATCCCGGCGGCCGGATCCTGCTGTTCGATGAAGCGCCGGGTGAGTTCGAATTCGAGTTCGAACTCGACAAGCATTCGCCCAAGACCCCGCCACCCTCCAACGCTCTGAAGGCCGGTGACGTGAATGTGGCGAGCATCGACCTGCCCGCGCGGGACTCGCTGCTGCGCCTCGCAGCCGTTCCAAAGACGCGCAAGGCTGCTGTCGAACTACTCGATCACGTGAAAGCCGGGCGCATCGATGGCATTCGCTGTCTGCGCTCGACGGCCGCGATGGCGCGTGTCAAACGCCTCGGGTACGACCCCGCAGATGCCATTCGCGCCGGCAATGACGCGGTGGTGTTGCTCGACCCGACGGATCTGCGTGGCGGCAAGCCCATGATAGCGATCCGCCACGAATTGGATCCCCGCTGCGGGAGTGCCGGCGCGAGCCCACCCACCAGCGCCGCGATTGCGAAGTTCGATGCGGCTCTGCTCAAGTCGCTCGCGAGCTTCAGCGCCTGGCGCGAAGGAATATCGCTCGGACGTTCAGCCAAGTGCGCGCTGGCTCCGCTCGACGATCCCGGCAGAACTGGTCTCGGCAATGTGCTGCCGCGACTGATTCGCCTCCCGTACGCCATGCCCGCGGCGCCGGGTGCACCCAAACTCGTGCGCCATCGGCACACCAGCTACAAATGCAATTCAGCCTTCAGCTTCGTGCCCGACGGAACGCCCGTCGATCTGCTGCCAGCCAACATGAGGCCGCATTTCGTCGCACCGGACGACCGGTTCATGATCGTTTGGGAGCTGCAGAACCAGCTCCACGCGCTTCTGAAAGAAGACGCCTTCAAGGATCTCGTCAACCGTTCGCGCACGGCGGCGACGCTCAAGGCGGAGGAAAGCGACCGCCTGCACCTCGCCGTGGTCAACCTGAGCGGGAGGGGCAATCTTTGTGAGCCCGGGCTGGCTCACTACGGCGCGCAATTCAATGAGTGGGGCGGAAGCACGCCGAAGATCCTTATCGTCTACGCGGCGCATCAACTGCACTTCGATCTCGAGCAGATGGTGGCGGCAGATCGCATCCGTGACTTCGCCACGCTCGAGAAGAAGGCGGCCGAGGAATGGAAGGTGTTCTCCTGCAAGCCACGCCTCGAGCTATTCAAATTCACGGCACCGGCAACCAGCAGTGGATTGCTCAAGGTGGAAATGAGCGTCGCATTGAACACGCTACTGCGAGAGATGACCGCCAACACCGGTTACAGCACTGCACGTGCATCAACACTGATCCTCAAGATCGGTTTCGAGTACCTTGCATCGCTTGCCTGGCAATCGGGCCTGCGCCATCCCACGCGCGGCGGCATCTGGTATGGCACCACCTACTGCACGGATCAGAAGCCCGACGCGACGGACCTGGCGTGTTACGGGAAAGATTCGGAGACAAAAATTGCCTGTCCGTCGACGACGCCCCGAGTGTTCTGGAAAGCCGATCCGATGAAGATCTATGGCGTCAGGGGTAGTGCGCTGTCCTTCGCGACCTACATGACACTTCTGGCACAAGGCCGATTGGTCGATGCCACCAACTCCGCACGTATCGAAGCGCTGCTGAAAAATGCCTGTGGCGTGGCGAAAGACGCGGGCGTGTTGGGGATACGAGCACAAAAGTGCGCATGGACCGATACCACGCTTCACGACGCAGTCCTCATCGAGAGGGAGGTTGTCAGGGGCGCCCGGAGACGGACCCTGCGCTACGTGATCGCGTTCACGTGTCGCCTGAAGAACAAGGGCGATCCCGCGCTCGGAACGATGCACGCACTCATCCGGCGGATCGACACCATCATGGAAGAGCGGGCCCTCGCATGATCATCGACTGTCACTGCCACGCGGGTACGGGCGACGGCCTCACCGGTCCCTGGGATACGCGCGCGTCACTCACGGCCTATCTACGCCGTGCCTCTGCCGCGGGCATCACGCACACGAACCTGTTCGCGGCGTTTCACACCGACTATGCCCGGGCCAATCACGAAGTGTCGCGTATCGTTGCCAGCCGTCCGGGGCAGTTCTATGGATTCGCTTTCGTGAACGCGGTGCGTGACCGTGGCCGCGTGCGGCAACTGGTGCAGACCGCCGTGCAGCGTTACGGCTTCGTCGGCATCAAGGTGCACCGGCACGAGGGGCGCATCACACGCGAGATCTGCGAAGTGGCGCGCGCCTTTGGGCTGCCGGTGCTTTACGACGTCATGGGCGAAGTGTCTGCCTGTGAATTGCTGGCGCGTGAATATCCCGACGTGCCTTTCATCATCCCGCACCTCGCGAGCTTCGCCGGGGACTGGCGCGCGCACCTGGCGCTCATCGACCAGCTGGTTCGCCATCGCAACATCCATGCCGACACATCCGGTGTGCAGCGATTCGATCTGCTGGCGGAAGCAGTTCAGCGAGCCGGTGCGAGCAAGATCCTGTTTGGCACCGACGGACCCTGGCTGCATCCGGCGGCCGAGCTCGCCAAAGTGCGTGCCCTGCAATTGCCGGTGGGCGATGAGCGCAAGATCCTCGCGCAGAATTTCCTGCGCCTCATCGATGGCGTCGTCGCGCAGCCGCGAAAAACGCCGCGTCCGATCTCGGCGGTTACCGCGACGATTGCCTGGCAACCGG
>DASQJS010000454.1:0-9141 GCA_035630995.1 Steroidobacteraceae bacterium
ATGGTCCAGATGTAGACAGATCGACGAAGGGAATAGATCGTTTGATCTAGAAACCGCGAGTGCGCAAAGCCGACATAAGGCGAAACTTTGCTCGCAAGCAACGCGCGACGCCGCGCTTGTGGGTTTTCCCACGCACGCTGCCGCAAATCGTGTTGCGTCCTAACTTCTCGACACTTTTTGTGTTGACAAGTTGACTGGGTCTAAGTGATCGTCATGCGCCATCGGCCTAGGGAGAGGTTGGGTTTCCGACGTACAACTCGGGGTCTTGGGGGACCACGCAAGGATTGCGCGGCCATTCGGCCAGGGAGTAGCGCGATGGACATTCGCGTGATGGTTGCTAGTGAGGTACGGCTCTATCGCGATGCGCTGCAGAGTGTGTTGCGAGGTGTCACCGGCATTGCGCTGGTCGGTGTTGCTTCTTCCGCCGAAGAAGTCATCAAGCAGGCATGCATGCTCGCTCCCAGCGTCGCCGTCGTCGACATGGCGATGATCGAAAGTTTCTCCGTCGCGAAGCCGATTGCGCGCGCACCGCAGGTTGGTGGAGTCGTGGTGCTCGGAATTCCGGAAGTTCCGGCCGAAGTTATCGCCTGCCTGCCGTCCGGCATCCTCGGGTTCGTCTCGCGCGATGGCACCGTCGCGGTATTACTCGATGCGATTCGTGCGGCGGGGCGTGCCAACGTTCCGCAAAAAGCCCCGAACGGCGCGTGCATCGATGGGCTCACCGTGCGCGAGATGGAGATCCTCAGGCTCATGCAACAGGGCGTGTCCAACAAGACTATCTCCCGCCACCTGGGCATCGAGCTGTCGACCGTGAAGAACCACGTTCACAGCATTCTCGCCAAGCTCGGTGTTCACCGGCGCGGCGAGGCCATCTCGCTGTTGTATGCACATGAGAAGGCGGCGCGCGGTTGGGACGTGTTGCCGCCGGTCGAAGGCTCCGACTCCGCCGTCGACGACGACCCTTCATTCGAGGCCGCAATGGCCTGACGCCCGGCGCGGCGTCCTACGTACCGGCGGCGTGCCCGCCGTCCTGTAAGCGGCCGCCGCCTTTTCGAACCGATCGAATATGCCGATCAAACTACCGCACGCCGATGACGGCGCGCGCGCGAGTCGGGTCTATTAGAGACCCATGAACTACGAGATTTATTGCGGCCCGCGGAGATGCGTTCGTCCCCTGGCGCCAGGCGAAGCTCCTCCACTCGGCGCACACCTCGCCATGCCTTGGCTCGGTTATACCCATCACGGCATCTATGTCGGAGGCGGCAACGTCGTGCACTACGGCGCGTTGAAGTACAACCTGATCCGGAGGCCCGTGGAAGAAGTGTCGCTGGCCGCGTTCGCCGAGGGCCGGCCGGTTTACGTGGTGATGCATTCCGAAGAGGCGTTCGAGGTCGCGGAAATCATCCGTCGCGCGCGTTCACGGCTCGGAGAGGCGCGCTACCGCCTGTTCAGCAACAATTGCGAGCACTTCGTCGAATGGTGCCTGCACGACCAACCCCGCAGCTTCGAGGCAGAAACAGCGCTGGAATTTCCGCGCTGGTTCGGTGAGCGAATCGTGGTGGCCATGCTGCGCTTCGCGCGCTGGGCGTTTCGCGCTCGCGGGGCGGTGCCGGAATCCGCACGCGTCGAGCCCCGTCTGCCACGCCGTCCATGAATTGGTGCCGGGCCGGGAAACCGGGAAAACTTCCACCGAACGCACAACGTCGAGTTGTCAGACTTCAATCCGGCCCGGCACCACTGTGCGACGCCGCCGCGGCGCGTGCGCTTCGACGCAGGATGTCGAGCAATTGCTGCTGTGTGGTGGTCGGGCGCCAGTTGCGGCGCAGTGTGAGGCCGATGGGCCGCACCACGTCTCCGGCCGGGTGGGGCAATGCCACCAGCAACCCCGCCTGCATCTCGTAATGAATCTGGTGCGCGGAAAGCAACATCACGTGATCGCTCTCGAGCAGGAAGGCGCGCGCCGCCGCCATTGAATTGCATTCGAGCGGCGGGCTGGGCAACTGGTGACCCGTCGAGGCCAGCAGGGCATCGAAATGAACGCGCAATGGCGACCCGGTGCGCGGCGCTATCCACTGGAATTGCCCGAGCGCGGCCGCGGCCACGCGCGGACGTTGCGCGAGCGGATGCTGGGCGCGCACGACGATGGCCAGCGGGTCGTCGAACAGGTGTTCCTGGATCACGTCCGCCGCCGGCGCCGGGTCGCGCATGGCGCCAATCAGGATGTCGGATTCGCCGGCACGCAGGCCCGAGAGCAGGTGCTCATAGGTCCCATCGATGATCGCGACGCCGTGCCGCGGGTGCTTCTGCGTGAATTCGAGCAGCGTGGCCGGCAGTAGATAGCTGCCGGCCAGCGGCAGCGCGCTGATGACCGTCCGTCCGGACTCTCCGCCGCTCAGCGCGTGCACCTCGGCGCGCGCCTGTTCGATCTCGGCGAACGCGAGTCGTGCGCGACGCGCCAGCTCCGCAGCTTCGCGGGTGGGCGTAATTCCGAAGCTCGTCTTTTCGAACAGCTGCACGCCGAGCAACCGCTCGAGCTCGCGCGCCGAGCGGTGGATGCTGGGCTGCGACACGTGGCGTGCGCGGGCCGCGATGCTGAAATTGCCATGTTCGACGACGGCGCCAAGCGCTTCGAGCTGCCGTGAGCGCACGAGCCTCTCCACGTCGAGCCGTTCCGTGCCGGCGTTGCGCGTGGCCGCGCCTAGCGCCTCACGCAGCTGCCCCATCGAGCGCTCCACGCGCGCCAGGCAGATTTCTCCGGCACTTGTCAGGGAGACGCCCATGTTATGCCGCAGCAACAGCGGTGAACCGAAGTAACGCTCCAGGCCCGCGATCGCCTGCGTCACCGCGGGTTGTGAAATGTGCACCGCGCGCGCAGCGGCGCTGACGCTGCCCAGCCGGGCGACTTCACGGAACGTATGCAGGTGGCGCAGGTTTGCGTGCATGCGCAATCGTACACCTATAGCGTTTTCTTATGGCGATGGCGTATTTCTGATTGGCCGTCCGACGGCGTACGAGCGGACAATGCACGGCGTCGACAACGGGGGGTGGACGGATGTCGGTCGTGGTCACTAATGTGGAGCGCGTCGAGCGCGGGGTCGTCGAGGCGCTTGCGCCCTTTGGCGTCGCAACTATCCACGAGGCGCAGGGGCCATATGGCCTCATGGCACCGTACATGCGCCCCATCTACCCGGGCGCGCTCATCGCCGGCACGGCGATCACAGTCAGCGTGCCACCAGGCGACAACTGGATGATTCACGTTGCCGTCGAGCAATGCCGGCCAGGCGACATTCTGGTGGTGGCGCCGACGTCCGCCAGCGACTGCGGTTATTTCGGCGATTTGCTCGCCAGTTCACTCAAGGCCCAGGGCGTGCTCGGCCTCATCATCGAAGCCGGCGTGCGCGACGTGCGGGCGTTGACAGAGATGCGTTTCCCAGTCTGGTCGCGCTATGTCTCGGCGAAGGGAACCGTGAAGGCCACGCTGGGTAGCGTCAACATTCCCATCATCTGCGCCGGTGCACAGGTGAATCCCGGCGATTTCGTGGTGGCCGATGATGACGGTGTCTGCGTCGTGCCTCGCGCACGAGTCGACTCGGTGCTCGCCAGTGCGCGCGCGCGCGAACGCAAGGAAGCGGCAGTTCGCGCGCGCCTCGTGACCGGGGAACTTGGCCTGGACGTCTACGAAATGCGCGAGGCTCTCGCCGCGAAGGGACTCACTTACCGGGACGGCAAGGACTGACGTTGCTCACCGGAATTCCATGCACGCTCATGCGCGGCGGAACGTCGAAGGGACTCTATTTCAACGCGGCCGACCTGCCGCCGGATCGCGAGCTGCGCGACCGGGTGTTGCTGGCGGCCATGGGTTCGCCCGATGCGCGCCAGATCGATGGCGCCGGCGGCGCGCATCCGCTCACGAGCAAGGTCGCGGTCATTTCGCGATCCGCGCATCCCGGCGCGGACGTGGACTATCTATTCCTGCAGGTGGTCGTGGACCGGGCCGAGGTCAGCGACAGCCAGAACTGCGGCAACATTCTCGCCGGCGTCGGGCCATGGGCCATCGAGAACGGGCTCGTGCCCGTGGCGGGACCCACGACGACGGTGCGCATTCACATGGTGAACACGGGAAGCCTGGCAGTCGCACACGTGCCCACGCCACATGGAGCGGTCGAGTACGAAGGTGAAGCGCGCATCGATGGCGTGCCTGGCACCGCCGCACCCATCGCATTGGAATTTCTCGATGTGGCAGGCTCGAGCAGCGGCTCACTGCTGCCGACGGGCGCCGTCACCGACACCTTCGAAGGCATAGAGGTCACCTGCATCGACAACGGCATGCCGGTGATCATCGTTCGAGCCGCGGATCTCGGCGTCACCGGCGCCGAGTCTCCGGCGCAGCTGGAGGCGAACGCAGCGCTGGTGGCCAGGGTCGAGCGCATGCGGTTGAGCCTGGGACCGCGGATGAATCTCGGCGACGTGACGCGCAAGACCGTCCCGAAGATCTCCCTGGTGAGCGCGCCGAGACACGGTGGTTCCATCGGTACCGCCACGTTCATTCCCCATCGCGTGCACGAGGCAATCGGGGTGCTGGGCGCGGTGAGCGTGGCCACGGCTTGCGCAATTCCGGGGTCGGTTGCCGCCCAGGTGGCGCAACGCAGGGACAACGCGCGGCGCATCGAAGTGGAGCATCCGAGCGGATTCTTCACGGTCGATGTGGAAGTCGAACGCGGGGATTCTTTCGTCGTTCGCGGCGCGGCGTTGCTGCGCACGGCGCGCAAGATCCTGCGCGGTGAAGTGTTCGTGCCCGGCGCTGTCTGGAGCCACGCATGACCGCGCCTTCGGTCTGTCTGCTCGGTTTTGGAGAAGTCGGCCAGGTGCTGTGCGAGGACCTGCGCACGCGTGTCGGCCACTTGTCCGCCTGGGACCTCAAGTTTTCCGATTCGGCCAGCGAGCCCAGGCGCGCTGCGGCGCGCCATGAAGGCCTGGCAGCATCCGACGCCAGGCACGCGGTGGACGGTGCGGACCTCGTGATCAGCGCGGTCACGGCCGCGCAGATTGTCGAAGCCGCAAGTTCGGCCGCCCCGCATCTGAAGCGCAATGCGTATTTCTTCGATCTGAACTCCTCGTCGCCCGCCGCGAAGCGCCAGGCGGCTGGCATCGTCGAGTCGGCCGGCGGCCGCTTCGTCGAGGCCGCCATCATGTCGCCGATTTCGCCGCGGCGTGCGGCGTCGCCCATGTTGCTGGGAGGTGCGCATGCAGACGGGTTCCTGCCGCTCGCTCGCGAGTTCGGATTCTCCGGCGCGGAAGTGTTTTCCGGGAAGTTAGGCGCCGCTTCGGCGGCCAAGATGTGCCGCAGCGTCGTCGTGAAGGGCCTCGAGGCGCTGATGCTCGAATCGCTGCTCGCGGCGCGCCAGCACGGGGTCGAGGGCGCGGTGCTCGAATCGCTACGTTCGCTGTTTCCGCCCGACAGCAGCGCGGCAACTCCGCGCTACATGATTTCGCGCGCGCTGGTCCATGGCCGTCGGCGCGCCGAGGAGATGGGCGAGGCCGCAAGGACGGTTGCCGAGGCCGGTGTCTCTTCACGCATGAGCAGTGCCTGCGCCGAGTGGCAGGAATGGGCTTCGCATCATCCCGACGCAGCCGCCACCCCGGATATCGACGTGATGCTCGACACGCTGTTGTCCGCGCGCGGGAGCGCGCCATGCTGATCATCGACTGCCACGGGCACTACACCACGGCGCCGGAGCCGCACCAGAAGTTCCGTGATGCGCAGCTCGTGCGCATCAAGGATTCGACGCTTCCTGCGCCGGTGCCGGCGCAGGTCAGCGACGACGAGATCCGGGAGTCGATCGAGGCCAACCAGCTTCGCCTGCAGCGTGAGCGGGGCGCGGACCTCACCTTGTTCTCGCCGCGCGCTTCGGCCATGGGCCATCACGTCGGCGACGAGTCCGTTTCCACTTCCTGGACGCGCGCCTGCAACGATCTCGTCAAACGCGTCGTCGATCTGTATCCGGAGAATTTCGCCGGCGTCTGCCAGCTTCCGCAGTCGCCCGGCGTGCCGATCTCGCATTCAGTGGACGAACTCACCCGATGCGTGCGCGATCTCGGGTTCGTGGGCTGCAACCTGAACCCGGACCCATCGGGCGGCCACTGGAATTCGCCGCCGCTCACCGACCGTCACTGGTATCCGTTCTACGAGAAGATGGTCGAGCTCGATGTGCCGGCCATGGTCCATGTCTCGGCGTCATGCAATCCCAACTTCCACGCCACCGGCGCTCACTACATCAATGCCGATACCACCGCTTTCATGCAGTTCATCCAGGGTGACCTGTTCCGCGACTTTCCGACATTGCGCTTCGTGATCCCGCACGGCGGAGGGGCGGTGCCGTACCACTGGGGCCGATATCGCGGCCTTGCGGACATGCTCAAGCGCCCGGCGCTCGACGGACACGTGATGCGCAATGTGTTCTTCGATACCTGCGTCTATCACCAGCCCGGCATCGACCTGCTCGTCAAAGTTATCGACATCGACAACATTCTGTTCGGTTCGGAAATGCTCGGCGCGGTGCGCGGCATCGATCCGCAAACCGGGCATCACTTCGATGACACACGCCGCTACATCGATGCGCTGGCGATTTCCGCGGACGCCAGGCGGCAGATATTCGAGCTCAACGCGCGCCGCGTCTATCCGCGGCTGGACGTGATGCTCAAGGCGCGTGGCCTATGAACGCCGGTCATTTCCAACCGGATCCGGGTTGGCTCAGCTTTCATGCGGCGCCAGGCAAGCCCACATTCCGTCCACCACCGGGCGCCGTGGACGCGCATTGCCACGTCTTCGGACCTGGCGCGGTGTTTCCCTACGCGCCAGAGCGCAAGTACACGCCGGTGGATGCGCCCAAGGAAACCTTGTGGGCGCTGCGCGATTTCCTGGGGTTCGAGCGCAACGTGATCGTGCAGGGGACCTGCCACGGCACCGATAACCGCGCACTCGTCGACGCACTTCGCAACTCCGATGGCCGCGCACGGGGTGTGGCAAGTGTCTCGCGTGATGTCACCGACAGCGAACTGGCCGACCTGCACGACGCCGGCGTGCGTGGCGTGCGCTTCAACTTCGTGAAGCGCCTCGTCGATGTGACGCCGCCCGCCGTGCTGCACGAAATCGCGACCCGCATCGCGCCGCTGGGTTGGCACGTGGTGGTGTATTTCGAAGCCCACGACCTGCCCGAGCTCGCGCCCTTCATCGCCTCGCTGCCCACCATCGTGGTCGTCGATCACATGGGCCGGCCCGATGTACGGCTGCCGGTGGAGGGACTGGAGTTCGAGCGTTTCGTCCGCTTCATGCGCGAGCACTCCAACGTCTGGTCGAAGGTGAGTGGCGCGGAGCGGCTGTCGCTGAAGGGGCCGCCGGGTTATTCCGACTTCGTGCCGTTCGCGCGGCGAATTGTTGAATCCTTTCCCGGACGTGTTCTCTGGGGCACGGACTGGCCGCACCCGAACATGAAGTCGCACATGCCGGACGACGGCGATCTCGTGAACCTGCTGCCACGAATTGCGCCCACACCAGAACTGCAGCGCTTTCTGCTCGTCGACAACCCAAAGAGACTCTACTGGTGAAAACTTATGGCGACATTCCCGGCACGACGGTGTTCGACGCGGAGCAATCGCGCAAGGGTTATCACCTGAACATGTTCTGCATGTCCTTGATGAAGGCGGCCAACCGCGAGCGCTTCAAGTCCGGCGAGCGCGCCTATCTGGATGAATGGCCAATGACCGACGAGCAGAAGCAGGCCGTGCTCGATCGGGACTACAACCGCATGATCGCGCTCGGCGGCAACATCTATTTCCTCGCGAAGATTTTCGCCACCGACGGCCGCAGTTTTCAGTATGCGGCGGCGCTCATGACCGGCATGAGCCAGGAAGATTACGCACGCATGATGCTCGATGGCGGCCGGGCCTATGTGCCCGGAAAGCCGAAGGAGGGCGTGTAATGGCGCGCATCTCCGCCGGCATCACCTGCTCGCACGTGCCCGCAATCGGCGCTGCCATCGATCTGGGCAAAACGAAGGAGCCGTATTGGGCGCCGCTGTTCGCTGGCTTCGAATTCTCGAAGCAGTGGATGGCCGCGAATACGCCCGACGTGGTGTTCCTCGTCTACAACGATCACGCCACCGCATTCAGCCTCGAGATCATCCCGACGTTTGCAATCGGCTGCGCGCCGGAATTCGCCCCCGCGGACGAGGGCTGGGGCGCGCGGCCAGTGCCCGTGGTTCGCGGCGCTCCCGAGCTGGCCGCGCACATCGCCGCGAGCGTCATCGAATCGGACTTCGATCTCACGCTCGTCAACAAGATGGATGTGGATCACGGCCTCACGGTTCCGCTGTCGCTGATGTTCGGTCAGCCGCAGCGCTGGCCCTGCCTCGTCATTCCGTTCGCGGTGAACGTCGTGCAGTACCCGCCACCCTCGGGTAATCGTTGTTATCAGATCGGCAAGGCGATCCGCCGCGCCATCGACAGCTTCGACCAGGATCTCAATGTGCAGGTCTGGGGCACCGGCGGCATGAGTCACCAGCTCCAGGGTCCGCGCGCGGGCCTCATCAACAAGGAGTTCGACGCGAAATTCCTGGACGGCATGATCAAGGATCCCGAGGCGCTTGCGCGCATTCCTCGCGAACAATACTTGCGTGAGGCCGGTTCCGAAGGCATCGAGCTCGTGATGTGGCTCATCATGCGCGGCGCTCTCGAAGGCCCCGTGCGCGAAGTCCATCGCTTCTATCACGTGCCCGCGTCGAATACGGCCGTCGGGCATCTCATCGTGGAGCCCCAGTCATGAGCAAGTCCATGACCCAGCCCCTGAAGCTGGTCGTCGCCGGTGTCGGGGCTTTTGGCCAGAAGCATCTGGATGCCTGCAAATTGATCGAGGGCGTCGAGGTCGAATCCGTGGTGGGACGCCAGCTCGCGCCCACGCAAGAGGTAGCGCGCAAATACGGCGTTGCGCATGCGACCACGGATCTCGCCGAGGCACTGGCCCGTCCGGGAGTCGACGCCGTCATTCTCGCCACTCCGACACAGATGCACGCGGCGCAAAGCGTGCAGTGCCTGAACGCGGGCAAACACGTGCAGGTGGAAATCCCGCTCGCGGATTCGCTGAAG
>DASQJS010000455.1:0-11147 GCA_035630995.1 Steroidobacteraceae bacterium
TCTCCGACCTGGTCAACTGGAACGGCATCAGCAAGCACTCGATGCTGCGTCCGGGCCAGAAACTCACGGTCAACGTTCGCCGCCACTGATTTCGTCCCCGGCGGAGGGCGAGGCTGGCAGAATGCGGCCTCGCTAACTCAAAGGCCAGATAAAGGGGATTCACATGGGCTTCCTGAGCGGAAAACGCGCGCTCATCGTCGGCGTCGCGTCAGATCGTTCCATCGCGTGGGGAATTGCCCAGGCAATGCATCGCGAAGGCGCCGAGCTCGCGTTCTCGTACGTCAACGAGAAGTTCAAGGAACGCGTACAACCGCTCGCCGAGTCGCTGGGCTCGAAACTCACCATGCAGCTCGACGTCACCAATGACGCCGAGATCGACTCCGCGTTCGCCACGCTCCGGCAGTCCTGGGATTCCCTCGACATCGTCGTACACGCAGTCGCATACGCGCCGCGTGAAGCGCTGGCCGGCGGTTTCGTCGAGAGCACGTCGCGGGAGGCGTTCAGGGTCGCGCACGATGTATCGAGCTACAGCCTCACTGCCCTGGCCCGCGCCGCCAAGCCGCTCATGGCGGGACGCGCTGGCGCCATCCTCACGCTGTCCTATCTCGGCGCGGTGAAATCCATCCCCAGCTACAACGTCATGGGGCTCGCCAAGGCCAGCCTCGAGGCGAACGTGCGGTTCCTGGCCGCCGACATGGGGCCTCACAATGTTCGCGTGAACGGCATCTCCGCCGGGCCCATCAAGACGCTCGCGGCCGCTGGCATCGCCGGCTTCCGCAAGATGCTGAGCCGCGTCGCCGACGTCGCGCCGATGCGCCGCAACGTCACGCTCGAGGACGTGGGCAATGCCGCCGCGTTCCTGTGCTCGGACCTCGCCAATGGCATCACCGGCGAAATCCTCTACGTAGACGGCGGGTTCAGCACGGTGGGCATGAGCTTCCCGCAGGAAGCCGGCGAAGGCTGACTAGAAACGGGGTCAGGCACCGTTTCCTAGGAAACGGTGCCTGACCCCATTTCCGTCTTTGACGGCGCCGGGAGGATTCCGGTCTCGCCTTCCAGGCGCGCCACGATCACCGTGCACGCTGCGTCGGCCAGCACGTTGATCGACGTGCGGCACATGTCGAGTATGCGATCGAATACCAGCAGTACGCCTATGGCCTCGGCGGGCAATCCTACCGCCGCCAGGATCACCGCAATTCCCACGAGTGATGCGGCCGGAATTCCGGCCATACCCATGGACGTGATCAACGCGAGGATGACCACGGTGAACTGCGCGGCGAACGTCAGGTGCAGTCCGTACGCCTGCGCAATGAACATGGCGGCGGCACATTCGTACAACGCGCTGCCGGCGTGATTCATCGAGGCGCCGAGCGGCATGACGAATCCGGCGATGCGTGGCGACACCTTCGCGCGCTGCTCGAGGCAGTCGAGCGACAGCGGCAGCGTCGCGGATGAAGACGCGGTCGAAAACGCGGTGAGCAGTGCGGGCGCCATCGCCGGATAGATGCGCCACGGATTCACGCGTGCCACGGTGGCAAGCAGGATCGGGAGCGCGACGAAGCCGTACAACAAGAGCCCACCGAGCACGCAAATGACGAACAGTGCCAGGGAATGGCCTGCTGCGAAGCCCGACATCGCCACCACTTTGGCGATGAGCGCGAAGACGCCGATGGGCGCCAGGAACATCACGAATCCCGTCATGCGCATCATGATCAGGAACACGCCGCGCCAGAAGCCGTACACGTTCTCGCGATACGGCTGCTCGATACGCGCCAGGAAGAACCCGAACAGAATGGAGAACAACACCAGCCCAATCATCTTGGTGTTCAGCGCGGCGTCGACCATGTTCGAAGGCACGATGCCCTTGATCGAATCGAGGACGCTGGTCTCGGCGCGAGATTTGACGCCCGCCGCCACCTCACCCGCGTCCCTGGTCAGCGCGAGCGCATGACGCTGCGGTTCACCGTCGATGACACCGGGCACGACGAGGTTCACCAGAGCCAATGCAATCAACACCGCGATGAGCGTGGTGATGACGTAGAAGCCGAGAGTCTTGCCTCCGAGCTTCCCGAGATCGGGGCCCGAACCGAGCGAGGCCACGCCGGTGATCACCGACGCAAGGATCAGCGGCACGATGAGCATCTTCAGCAGGTTGATGAACATCGTGCCGAGGGTGTCGAACAGCGGCAACAGATGAACGCCACCGATCATGCCATCGGGCCACGCGGCATAGCCGACGGCACCGCCGAGCACCATGGCGATGAGAATGGGGAGGACTGGAGTGGGCTTGGTTTCTGCTCCGGCCGATCCCATCAGGCGTTACTCGAAGACGCTCATATTCTTGACGATCTTCGCCTTGCGTTTGGCTTCGTTGATGTACGCAGCCACTTCGCCCTGCGCCGAGCGCTGCTGGAGCTGCGCATTCTGCTGCTGGACGAGCGTCGGATTGGTGGTGGAGTCCGCCACGCGCGTGCGCGTTACGACGTACACCGCGGTCGAACCGTCGTCGAGTGACGCGGACTGGATGACTGGCTTGTCCGTCGGGCGTGGCGATTCGAAGATCGCCGTGCGCAGCGCCGCGGGAATCGACGGATCACCCCGGCTCATGAAGCGCGCGGGCTCGGCGCTGAAATTCGAAGCTTTCGCCAGCGCGTCGAGCTGCTCGCCGGCAGTGAGCCTGGCAACCATGGCTTCGGCCGCTGCCTTCGCGGCCGCCTCGCCGCGTTCCTGCTTCAGCAGGCCGACGATTTCGTCGCGAACCACGTCCAGCGGCTTCACCGCGGCCTTGTGATGCGCCGTGACTTTGACGACCACGAGCCGGTCGTCACCCAGTCCGACGGGGCCGCCGATCTTTCCCTGGTTGAGCGTCGCATCGCTGAATACGGTCTGCTGCAGGTCCACGCTCGAGCCCAGAGGCTCGGCGCCGCCGCCGCGCAGGAATTCGGGCACGGAACCACGCGTGAGGCCGAGGTCCTGCGCGAGCTTGTCGATGTCCGTCATGCCCTTGTCGAGACGCTTGGACAATTCTTCCTGGCGTTCGCCGAACAGGTCCGCCGAGCGGTCCTGGCGATACTGGGAATCGAGCTCGGCACGCACATCCGCAAAGGGCTTGGCTTCACCTGCCTCGACCTGCTCGAGCTTGAGGATGTGATAACCGAACTGCGATTTGACCGGCGCGGATACGTCGCCGATGTTCATGGTGAACAGTGTGTCGCCGAGCGGACCGGGGAAGTCCTTCTTCTGCACGAAGCCCAGGTCACCGCCCTCGCTCGCCGTCGAATCGCTCGAATATTTTTTCGCGAGTTCGGCGAAGTCCTTGCCGGAGCGCGCCTCGGCGGCCACGCTTTCGGCCTGCTTTAACGCGCCGGCGTCGTCGTCACCATTCACCGCGATGACGATGTGGCGCGCACGGCGGCGCTCGTCGAGCACGTACATGGCGCGATTGTCTTCATAGAGCTTCTGCAGATCGGCGTCCGTCGGCGCGATCTGCGTGGCCAGCTGTTCGAGGCGCAGCTCGGCGTACTCGAGCGCAACAGACTCCGTGGTCATGAAGCGATCGCCGTTCTTGTCGTAGTAGGCCTTGATGGCGGCATCGTCGATCGGATCGCTACCGACAAACTTGTCCGCCTCGAACGTCGCGTACTGCACTTCGCGCTCTTCGTTTTCGAGGTTGAACAGACGCTGCTGTTCGGCGCGCGTGAGGAAGTAGGAACCGCCGATGCCCTGCTGTAGCTGGTTGATCAGCAGCTGCGAACGGGTGTCCGCGAAGTACTCGGCCTCGGACTTGTTGATCTGTGCCAGGACCGCGCGTGCCGTGCCAACATCGAAGTTGCCATCCGGGCCCTGAAATTCGGGGATCTTCTGGAATTCGGTCAAGACGGCAGCATCGCTGACCCGATAGTTCGAATCGTTGAGCCGCATCTCGACGAGTTTGCGCAGGACCAGGCCATCGAGGATGTTCTGCTGCATCGCCACCCGCTGCTCGGGCGGGATGTCAGTGCCGAACTGTCGCGACCAGCGCGCCTGCATATCGCTCCAGGCGCGAGTTGCTTCGGTGGCGGGGATTTCGACGCCGTCGACTTCGGCGGCCGTGGTGCCGGAAACGCCGGTGAAGTCCAGGGAGCTCGAACCACCCCAGAAAACGAACGTGGCCCCAATGAGGCCGAGAATGATCCATGCGAGCCATTTCTGGCCCTGCAGCCCATCACGAATTCGTTGCAGCATCCCCTGTCCTGAAAACGAGTCTGAAAAGATTGGCGGAGCGGACGGGACTCGAACCCGCGACCCCCGGCGTGACAGGCCGGTATTCTAACCAACTGAACTACCGCTCCAATTTTGTGGGACCTGAGGGTGTCGGCCCTCGCCCCTCGCCTTGTACTGGCGATCCCTTGCGACGCGCTGAAACTGACCCAGGCCGTCGGAAGGGCGCGAAGTTTAGCAGAGAATCGGAAAAGTACAGTTGAGATGCATGCCCGAATCTAGCGTTCGATGATGCGTGCCACTTCCCGGGCCATGAGCCGATGCGCGGCGGCATTCCAGTGGGCGTCCACCGGGGACCGATCCAGTGGGCCCTGGCGCTCGTCAAAGTACTGCTTGAAGACAGGATAGCTGTCGATCACACGCAGGTCTGCCCGCGCCGCAAGCTGTTGCAGATGGTCATTGGCCCGAGCAGGCCGTGCCTGGCATTTCTGCGCCTCGGCCCGGGTTTTCCCGGCATAGATCGCCTTGCGGTCGGAGTCGAAAACCAGGATGACGCGGTCGGGCGGCAGCCCGAGCGCCATCGGCAATTCGCGCACGAAGGACTCGATCAGCACTTCGTCCTGCTTTGACAGAACCTCGTCGCGACACGGGCCGGCCGCCGCCGCCGCGTCGGCGCCACGCCGCAGCCGGATGAGCTCGTCGGGCCGCATGGAGAGGTTGCCGCGCAGATAGCGAACCAGCGCGAGCGTGCGCATCCATTTGCTCAAGTCCGAGCGATGGATTTCCGGAACCAGCTTCACGGGCGGAGAGCGGTCGGGCTGCCATTTGAAAAATCCCGGGCCGGCGGTGAAACCGCGTGTGAAATCGCCCAGCGTGATCACGAACACCGCCCATTGCGGTGAGAAATCCCGGCGCACCAGCGGCGCAATGCCTAGATAGTCCGGCATCTCGGCGCCGGCAGTGCCGAAGTTGAGCACGGTCCGCCGCGACTTCAGGTAGTCGTTGAGCGCGCCTTGCAGAGTGTCGCCGTAGTCATTCATCTGGGCTTCGACGTAGCTGTCGCCGAACACGGCGACCGTGCCTTCGCGCCCGGCGCCGGTGCGCCCGGCGATCGCCGGAGAATAGTCGAACGGCGCCACGTAGCCGTAGTCGTTGATGCGCCCGCGATGGATGTTCTGCAGGTTCCAGCCCGTGGAATACGTGAACTGCGAATTCGGGATCATCGTATGTACCGGCCAGGAGGGTCGCGGATCCGCTGCAAACGTACCGTCCAGCACCGGCAACAACCGCAACGCCCCTTCGAGCAGCAGCAGCGTGGCGCCGATGCCGGTCATGAAGGCCAGCGTTCGCGTGACAATGGTGGTCGGTGCCATGGTAGTTAGAAGTTGAAGTAGATGAATTCCGTGACCGTGCGCGAGGCCGCCGCGATCGCCATCCACGCGACGCCGACGCACATGGCGCCCGTCATCCAGGCCAGCCATTCGCCATGGTGTTTGCGCTGCGTCCGGCGATCGAGCCAGGCGGTCAGGTGTCCGTCGATCAACGCCTGCGAGTTGCGGCCGAACAGGGCGAGCAGTGCAAACAACGCGATCCAGACCACCGCATCCTGCGAATAGCCGGCCAGCGAGGTGATGGGCAGGCCACCGTCGCGGAGGCCGAACATGCTGGTGAGAATGTTCTGCGCGGAGGCCGTGTCCACGGCGCGGAAAAATACCCAGCCGACCATGACGCACAACAACGTGAGCGCCACGCTCGCGCCACGCCCGAGGATCGCCCCCAGGCCGGTGGAGGCGCGCTGCCAGCCCATTTTCTCGCGCAGCCACTGCCACCCGTGATTGACGACCAGATAGGCGCCGTGCAGGCCACCCCAGATCACGAAGGTCCAGGAAGCACCGTGCCAGAGGCCGCCGAGGAGCATCGTCAACATCAGGTTCACATAGCGACGCCCGCGGCCGTGGCGATTCCCGCCGAGCGGCACGTAGAGGTAGTCACGAAGAAATCGCGACAGCGTCATGTGCCATCGACGCCAGAACTCGGTGATGTTCCAGGCCTGGTACGGCGAGTTGAAGTTGTACGGCAGCCTCACGCCAATGAGCAGGGAAAGGCCCACCGCCATGTCCGAATATCCCGAGAAATCGAAATAGATCTGCAGCGTGTAGGCGGTCACACCCAGCCAGGCGGCGGACGTGGCGAGCGGGAGGTCCGCGCCCGCGCCGAACACCATGTTTGCCACCGGCGCGACGCTGTCGGCGATCAGGACTTTCTTCGCGAGGCCCATGAGCAGGAACGCCATGCCGATGACGAAGTTTCGCAAGGCCGGGCGATAAATATCCGCGCTGCGGAACTGCGGCATCATCTCCGCGTGATGCAGGACGGGTCCGGCGATCAGGTGCGGAAAGTAGGTTACGAA
Source organism: Steroidobacteraceae bacterium (assembly GCA_035630995.1). Classification (GTDB taxonomy): domain Bacteria; phylum Pseudomonadota; class Gammaproteobacteria; order Steroidobacterales; family Steroidobacteraceae; genus CADEED01. The sequence goes on from DASQJS010000455.1 coordinate 6,611, forward strand.
CAACGCATAGTGGATCGGATTGCGTTCCACCACCTTGCCCGCGTGCACGTCCACGAGATACGCAATCTGCGTGAATGTGAAGAACGAAATGCCCAGGGGCAGCACCACGCCCAGCAGCGGGATATCCGCACCCGACAGTTCCGCGGCCGTCCTCAGGAAGAAGTCCGCGTATTTGAAGTAGGCCAGCGCGCCCAGATTGGCGGCGACGGCGATGGTCAGGAGCACGCGCGAGGACGGCTTGCCACCGTGGCGGGCCCTCAGGATCCACTCACCGAAGTAGTAGTTGAACCCGATGGAGAGCACCAGCAGCACCGTGTGTTCGATGCGCCAGTAGCCGTAGAAGATCAGCGATGCCACCGCCAGCCAGGCGGCAGCCGCAGCCCGGCCTGCAAAACGCGCAGCCGCGTAGAACACCAGCAGCGTGATCGGCAGAAATACGAAGAGGAATTCGCCGCTGGTGAACAGCAAACGTGGGGCCCGCGCAACTAGCTACTGGGCCGCCACTATGACGCTCGGCGACTGACGAGAAATCTCAAATTGGTGTAAGGCCCGTCCTACCGGCCTTATCAATTCCCCGACGGCCGCCCCGTTCGGGGTTGGTGGGTGCTGAGGGTTTCGAACCCCCGACCCTCGCCGTGTAAAGGCGACGCTCTACCGCTGAGCTAAGCACCCGTCATTCCCGGGGGCGGAAGATACGCCGCCCATGCCGGCCTCGACAAATAAAACGGGCTCCCCACCTTCGCGGGGAGCCCGTCAAGCCGACTATCTCAATGCGCCTGGACCAGTTTCGTAGAACGCTTGCCGGCGCGACGCGGGCGTTTTTCGGGTACTGCCGGAGGCGTCGGGAGTCGCGGCACAGGCCGGCTGGCCAGCGCGATCTCGAACACTTCGTCGATCCATTTCACCGGGCGGATATCGAGCTTGCCCTTGATGTTGTCAGGGATCTCGGTGAGGTCCTTCTCGTTGTCGACGGGAATCATGACGGTGGTGATGCCGCCGCGATGCGCTGCAAGCAGCTTCTCTTTCAATCCGCCGATAGGCAGGACTTCGCCACGCAGGGTGATTTCACCCGTCATGGCCACATCCGAGCGCACCGGAATCTTGGTGAGCGCCGAGACCAGTGCCGTGCACATGCCGATACCGGCAGACGGACCGTCTTTCGGCGTCGCACCTTCGGGCATGTGCAGGTGCACGTCGTGCTTCTGATAGAAGTCCGGGTCGATGCCGAGCACGTTGGCGCGGCTGCGCACCACCGTCATTGCGGCCTGGATCGACTCCTGCATGACTTCGCCGAGCTGACCGGTGTGCTGCAGCTTGCCCTTGCCAGGCACCACTGCGGCTTCGATGGTCAGCAATTCGCCGCCGACTTCCGTCCAGGCGAGACCCGTGACGTGGCCGATGCGGTTTTCCTCTTCGGCCTTGCCGTAACGGAAACGGCGCACGCCGAGGAACTTGTCGAGGTTCTTGGAATTGACCGCCACCTGCTTGTCGGCCGCCTTCTCGGCTTTCTCCGATTTTTCACCTTTCTTCGGCTCGGCTTTCTTCGCCGACATCAGCAGCTGTTTGACAGCTTTGCGGCAGATGCGCGCCAGCTCGCGCTCCAGATTTCGCACGCCGGCTTCGCGCGTGTAGTAGCGAATGATGTCGAGGATGACGTCGTCATGGACCTTGAGCTCTTCGGGCGCAAGACCGTTCTGTTTCACCTGCTTGGGCAACAGGTATTTCTTCGCGATATTGAGTTTTTCGTCTTCCGTGTAACCGGGCAGGCGAATGACTTCCATGCGATCGAGCAGCGGCGCCGGAATGTTCAACGTGTTCGCCGTGCAGACGAACATCACCTGCGACAGGTCGAGGTCGACTTCGAGGTAGTGGTCGGCGAATGTCGAGTTCTGCTCGGGGTCGAGCACTTCCAGCAGCGCCGAGGACGGGTCGCCACGGAAGTCCATCGACATCTTGTCGATCTCGTCGAGCAGGAACAGCGGATTGTGCACGGCGGTCTTCGCCATGTTCTGCACGATCTTGCCGGGCATGGAGCCGATGTACGTGCGGCGATGGCCGCGGATCTCGGCCTCGTCACGCACGCCACCCAGCGACATGCGCACGAACTTGCGGTTCGTGGCGCGCGCAATGCTCTGGCCCAACGAAGTCTTGCCCACGCCGGGCGGACCGACGAGACACAGGATTGGACCCTTGATCTTGTCGACGCGCTGCTGGACGGCCAGGTACTCGACGATGCGTTCCTTGACCTTCTCCAGCCCGAAGTGATCTTCCTCGAGCACCTTTTCGGCTTTCGCGATGTCCTTGAGGATCTTGGTGCGTTTCTTCCACGGCACCTTCACCAGCCAGTCGATGTAGTTGCGCACCACGGTGGCTTCCGCCGACATGGGCGACATCATCTTGAGCTTGTTGAGCTCGGCATTGGCCTTCTCGAGCGCCTCTTTCGGCATGCCCGCTTTCTTGATGCGGTTCTCGAGATCGGAGAGTTCGTTGCCGCCCTCTTCCATTTCGCCGAGCTCTTTCTGAATGGCCTTCATCTGCTCATTCAGGTAGTACTCGCGCTGGCTCTTCTCCATCTGCGCCTTGACGCGGCCGCGGATGCGCTTCTCGATCTGCAGCACGTCCATCTCGCCTTCGATGGCGACGAGCACGTGTTCGAGGCGCTTGCGCACGTCGAGGATTTCCAGAACCTTCTGCTTCTCGGGTAGTTTGAGCGCCATGTGCGCGGCAACCGTGTCCGCGAGACGGCCGGGCTGCTCGATGCCGGCGAGCGCGGTGAGCACCTCGGGCGGCACTTTCTTGTTGAGCTTCACGTACTGCTCGAACTGCGAGATCACCGAACGGGCGAGCACGTCGAGCTCTTTCTCGTCGTAGGTGTCGGCGTCGGGTTCGGTGGTGACGTCGGAGGTGTAATGCTCGCCGGTGTGCATCGCTTCGATGCGCGCGCGATCGACGCCTTCGACCAGGACCTTGACCGTGCCGTCGGGTAGTTTGAGCAGCTGCAGGATCGAGGCGACCGTGCCGATGCGGTAGAGGTCATCGGTCTTCGGATCGTCGACGTCTGGCTGCTTCTGCGCGATCAGCATGATGCGCTTGTCGGCCTTCATGGCGACGTCGAGCGCGTGAATGGACTTTTCGCGTCCGACGAACAGCGGGATGACCATGTGCGGATAGACCACCACATCGCGTAGTGGCAGAACCGGCAGGCCCTGGATGGAGACAGACTTGGAAGTCGAGGCGGATTCGGTCACGCGCGGGGCCCTCAACGCACCAGCGCCGCCGCAAAATGCAGCGCGCCGTGGCTGTATTTAGTCAAAGTGTAACGCGGGAGATGGGGCTACGCCGGGACGTTTCAACGCCTGCGACGCAGTTCCCGATTCGACGGTAGGTGTAAAGGCAGAAACTTGCCGGTGGGGAAGCACCGGTACCGTAGGCAATTCGCCTAACTCAAGCCAGCGCCCGACACGCGACGCGGCGTCGCGGCATCGTCGGGCGTGGTCGCAGTCTCGGACTTGTAGACGATGTAGGGCTTTTGATGACCTTCGATGACCGTGTCGTCGACCACGACCTTCGAAACGTTCTTCAGGCCGGGAAGCTCGTACATCGTGTCGAGCAGCACGTTTTCGAGAATGGTGCGCAGGCCGCGCGCGCCGGTCTTGCGCTGCATGGCTTTCTTCGCGACCGCGCTCAGGGCCTCGTCGCGGAATTCGAGCTCGGCGCCTTCCATGTCGAACAGACGGCGGTACTGCTTCGTGAGCGCGTTCTTGGGCTCGGTGAGAATGGAGATGAGCGCCTTTTCGTCGAGCTCTTCGAGCGTCGCCACGACGGGCAGACGGCCGACGAACTCGGGAATGAGGCCGTACTTGATGAGATCTTCCGGCTCTACTTCCTTGAAGATGTCGGTGCCATGCGGACGCGTATTCACGTCCCGCACTTCGGAGGTGAAACCGATGCCACCCTTCTGGGTGCGGTTCATCACGATCTTCTCGAGGCCGGCGAATGCGCCACCGCAGATGAAGAGGATGTTCGAGGTGTCGACCTGCAGGAATTCCTGCTGCGGGTGCTTGCGGCCGCCCTGCGGCGGCACCGAGGCAATGGTGCCTTCGATGAGCTTGAGCAGCGCCTGCTGCACGCCCTCGCCCGACACGTCACGGGTGATGGACGGGTTGTCGGACTTGCGGGAAATCTTGTCGATTTCGTCGATGTAAACGATGCCGGTCTGCGCCTTCTCGACGTCGTAGTCGCACTTCTGAAGGAGCTTCTGGATGATGTTCTCGACGTCCTCGCCGACATAGCCGGCTTCCGTCAGCGTCGTGGCATCAGCAATCGTGAACGGCACGTTGAGCAGTCGCGCGAGCGTCTCGGCCAGCAGCGTCTTGCCGCAGCCGGTGGGACCGATGGTCAGGATGTTGCTCTTGGAGATCTCGACGTCGTCCTTGCCACGGCCGGCGGTGCCGCCGCGCGTTTGCAGACGCTTGTAGTGGTTGTACACCGCGACCGAGAGCGTCTTCTTCGCCCGCTCCTGGCCGATGACGTATTC
>DASQJS010000456.1:0-6773 GCA_035630995.1 Steroidobacteraceae bacterium
GTTCAGCCGCTGCTCCTTCGACGCGAGAATGCGCAGGCCGACTCCGCCCGCGGCTAGTGTGTCACTTGACCCCAGGTCTTCGAAGGAACCCGCCACCGATCCAACGCCGACGAAAGCGACCGCCCCAAGACGCCACCAGAGCGGCGCACGGTACTCGACCTGCGCGGCGTACATGGCGTCGTCGTAGTAGCGTCCGACCGGATAGCCGCGAAGGTCATTGGACGATCCAAACTGGCAGCGCTCGAAAAACGGCGTGTCATCCGACGTCGCGCACAAGGAAACGCGCGCGGCGAACACGTCCTGGTCGCGAAAGCCTTTCCGGTAATGGTTGAACGCCAGCGAGTAGGTGTCGTAGTCGAGATCGGCGCCGAAGGTATCGCGACTGAAGTTGGTGCGAAACACGGCGCGGTAGCCGCCGTTCGGCTGAAAGCTGTGGTTGCGGGAATCCCACTCCGCCGCGACACCCAGGCCGCCGATGTTGAAGTCGATGCCCTCTTCCGGGATCAGGCCCTGAGTCTCTTCCGGCCTTGGAAAGTTGACGGTGGCGCGCATATAGCGCAGCCCTGCGTAGAGCTCGGGCGCGACCCGCCGCATCACCTGCACGAGTCCACCGGCAAGGCGCTGCTCGGTGGAAAAATGGAAATCGGGTGAGATGTCGGGGACGTAGAGCTCGTACTGCGCCAGTGCGATTGCCAAACCACCTAGAATTCGCCAACGGTCCTCGGCGAACTTCGCGTCCTGCATTATCGCGACGCCCCAACTGTCGGTGTCGGTGTAGCCGGCAGCCACCGCGCTCGTGGACACCGGTGACTTGGGATCGATCTTGTAGAGCATCAACGCCGCGACCGCGAGGCCGTTCCCGATCGTCGGATTGACGATCGGGATCGGCGCCACGACAAAACTGTATTTTTTCTTCTTCTCCGGGTCCTCGATGGGATGAGCGACGGCGCTATCAGTGTTTATCGGATAGTCGGTACCGAAAGCAGGCGCTCCTGCGAGAACCAGAGCTGCGAGACAGCCACGACATGAATTGCGCACGCCGCTCACTGTCTGCTCATGCGCTCAGTAGCGCATCACGACGCCGAGCCTGAACTGGTCGAAGTCCGGGCTCGCATTCTCGAGGTCATACCACTGCTTTTCATACGAGAGACGCAGGGAGTAACCGGTAGACAGGTCCCAGCGCACGCCAAGGCCTGCGTTGTACGTGAACGAGTCAGAGGTGCGTGTGTCCTGCACCGTGGTGCAGATATAGCCGTACCACGGATCCCACCAGCAACCGGTCACGGGACGGCCATTGGGGATATTGGTGTCGATGAAGGCCCAGCCAATGCCGGCGGTCACGTACGGCGTAATGGGGCCATCCACGAAATTGAAACTGCCTTTGATGAACGGCGTGAACGCCTCGATTTCACCCGATACGCCGACTGAGCCGGCCGGATCCAGCTGAAGCGATGCATCATAGTCGACGTTCGACCAGTCGAGGCCGAACTGCACCTCGAGCTTGTCGCTGAAACGATATCCGCCGTACACCGAAAAACCGATATCGCTGTCGAACGCGACGGTCGTTCCACCATCGAAGTCGACGTCATTGCTGTTCAGATAAAGAAGATCGGCACCGAACTCCCAGCCTTCGCCGCGCGATTGCGCATTGGCGCCTGCGGAAAGCAGGCTCATTGCCGCCGCACACATGAACAAACTACTTGGTCGCATGACTCCCACTCCTGTGTTGAATCCTGGAGACGAACCGTCATCGGTCGCCCTTATCGAGATGCGACATGGATGTTGGGAGGGAGTTCACCTCACACCTCATTCGAAATGGATTCTGCGACCGCGACGGCAACCGCTTCGCTGGCACGAAGACGAATCCATCAGATGAAACCGAGCTGCCGCTCTCATCCGTGACGAGCGGCTCTCGCGCTCCGGGTGCAGCGGGACGCTTGAATGCGCCCGCTGCGTACTCCCGGAGATGATCGACCCGGCGTTACGACTGTCGGCGAAGCCGGAAGAACGTCAGCATGCCGGCGAAGGCCAGCAGCAACGCGCCGAGGCCAGCAACCGTCGGCATCGGGCTCGCCGTGGCCGGCATTTCGGCCGTGCTCGCAGCCATGGCCGGAGCGGCTTCTTCGATCGGATACGAGGCGAGCGGCTCGGTCGGTTCATGCGGCTCGAGCGAGATCACCGGATCGGAGACCTTCACGTAGGCCGTGAGCGGCTGGCCGACGGCCAGGTTGCGCACGCTGACCGGCTTGCCGTCGACCTTCACGCGAAACTCGGGACGAGTCTCGATCTTGCGCGTGTCGGATTTCGTGCCATCCGCGAGGTTGAACTTCATGTACACGGCATTGGTGCCGGTGCGCACGAGGTCACCCTTCACCACCGCGTACTGTTGACCATCTTTCTCGATGATCTCCGAACACACGAGGCGGATGTTGGGAAAGCGCGCAAGGACCGCTTCGCTGAACTGCGCGGTGGAGCAGTCCGCGGCCAGCGCCGGGGCGGAAACGCCACCGAGCACCGCGGTAAGTCCAATGATCGACAGGAAAATGGAACGTCTCATGATCTCTCTCCGTTAGTTAGGATTCGCTCGGCCATTCATAAGTCGCGGCAACGATGAATCTCTGGGGCGCGTTGCCGAGGTAGTAAAACGGGTAACAGGTGACCAGCGTGACACCCGGCATGTCGGTGTCGGCGAGCAGGCGCTTGTCGGTCTTCTCGACGATGTCGATGGAAGTCACGCGATAGCGGTGCATCTTGATCTTCGTGCGAACCTCGATGAGGTCGCCAACCTTGATGTCCTTGAGGACACGGAAGAATCCGTCGCGATGGCCGGCGATGCCGACGTTTCCGCCGGTATCGGGCGTTCCCATGCCGGCGACGAGGCCGGCGCCGCGATTGAGGCTGAGCTCGTCGTCGTGTTCGAACACCGGAACTTCCAACTTGAGTGTCGGAATGGTGAGCACCGCGACGGCCTTCATGGGCGACTGTTGCGCCGCCTGGTAGTCCCGCACCCTGCCCGCCGCCCACAGAGTCTGGTCCGGCGGATTCAACGAAGCGGCGAATTCTTCGATCGCATTGGTGCTGCCGAGCGCGCTGTCAGCCTGGGCAAGCGCGAACAGCGAACACAGCAGCGCGCCCGCGAGGTAGGCGGCGGCCTCCGACCAGCGCAATACCCGCGCGAGTCCGCGCGTGCCATTGGAGGGGCCATGTGTACTGTGACTCACGCCACGACTATGAAAAGCAGCGCGCCGCTTGTGTATGGGACCTTGGTCCGATCCTTCCGGGGACTACTGCCGGCGCTTGCGCGGGCATACTGCGGGCGGCGCAGCAGGGAAACGATGGCCGCTCATACCATTCACTCCACGGCACACAACCAGAGCCGTGACCGTTTGTTAGGAAATCCCGCGACCGACCACGCGCTGGGCGCGCTGGCGCTTGCCGCCGGGTACTACGCTACGGCACAGATCGGCGAAGCGCTGGCGTTTCCGAACGCACCAGTCTCCGCGCTCTGGCTGCCCAACGCTTTGGTCATGGGCGCGCTGCTGCTGGCCCCGATGCGCTACTGGTGGTTCTACCTGCTGGCGGTCCTGCCGGCCCATCTGCTGGTGCAGTTGCCTCTGCCAGACGTGACGATCACCCGCGTCGTCATTCAATACGTTCTCAATTGTGGTACCGCGCTGATCGGCGCACTGGCGCTTGCCCAGTTCGAACCCGGCACGCACCGGTTTAACCGGGTATTGCCCGTATGGCGACTGGTCTTCTTCGGCGGCCTGATCGCGCCGTTTACGACGAGCCTCATCATGGCTGCCCTGTTCGTGACCGCCGATGTGGACCGCAACTTCTGGCTCACCACGGTGGTGCGGGCACTTACCAACAGTTTCGCGATTCTCACCGTGGTTCCGTTGATGGTGCACACCGCCAACCGCCTGCGTGCCCCACGCCAGGCGATCGATGTTCCACGCGTGGTCGAAGGGACGCTGCTGACGGTTTGCCTGGCGGTGGCCTGTTTCGTGGCGCTGTTCGCTCCGCCATTACCCGCCGTGGCCTCTGCGGCGAAGTTGTGCCTGCCCCTGCCCATGCTGCTGTGGGCGGCCGCGAGATTCGGCGTTGCCGGCAGCTCCGCGGCGACCCTGCTCCTCGGAATACTCGCGATCTGCGGAGCGCTCGCAGGCACGGGCCCGTTCATGGCAGAACCGGCTGCGCACGCCACCTTGTCGGTGGTGCTGTTCCTGGTGGTCACGGGCGTCCCGCTGTTGCTTCTGGGGGCCGCGCTCGATGAGCGGCGCTCGCTCGAAATCGCGCGCGAGGCCAGCGATGCGCTGCACGGCGCGGTGTTGGCGTCGATTCAGGACCAGATGGTCGTTCTCAGCAGCGATGGACGCATCGTCGATGCCAACGAGTCCTGGCGGCAGCTCGGCGAGCGGATTCCGGCCGCGCCGTTCGTCACGCTCAAGGTGGGCGAAAATCTCCTGCATCACTGCATCGAGGCTGGCGCCAGGGGCGACGGACTCGCGACCCGGCTGGGCAACTGCTGCGTGGAAGTCTTTGGCGGCCGCGCCCTGCATCATCGAATCGAATACGCAGCCCACTCGCCGAACGGCATCACCTGGTTCGAGGTGACTATCGAACCCCTGCGCCGCCCCGAGGGCGGCGCGGTTCTCGTGTGGACTGATGTCACTTATCGCAAGCAGTCCGAAGCCAAGGAGCGCGCCCAGCAGCAGCAGCTCGTGCACCTGGGTCGCGCAGCGGTCCTGGGCGAACTCTCGGGCGCGTTTGCGCATGAACTCACCCAGCCGCTGACCTCGATTCTCGGCAATGCCGAAGCGGCGCTGCAGCTGCTCACCAAGCCCGATGTCGACCTGCGCGAAATCCGCAACATGGTGCGCGACATCGTCGCCGACGATGTCCGCGCCGCCGAGGTAATTCAGCGCCTCCGCGCGATGCTTCAGCGTGGCGAGATCTCGTGTGAGCCCGTGGACCTGACCAACGTCGTCAAGGACGTTCTCGACCTGGCGCGCATCGATCTGTTGACGCGACACGTGTCCGTCGACGTGGTCTTCGATCCCTACCTGCCCCTCGTATTGGGCGATCGCATCCAGTTGCAACAGGTCGTGCTCAACCTGGTCGTGAACGCCTGCGAGGCGATGACATCGCTGGAAGTTCACAAACGGCGGATTTCCATTACCGCCCGTTTCGAAGGCAGCAGTTGTGAGGTCTTGTGTGCCATTCGCGACCACGGTACCGGCATCGCCAGCGACGATCTCGAGCGCATCTTTCAGCCGTTCGTCACCACGAAGACTCAGGGCCTGGGCATGGGGCTTGCTATCTGCCGCTCTATCATCGAAGCGCACGGCGGCAGGCTGTGGGCTCAGAACGAACCAGACGGCGGCGCAACCTTCACCTTCAGCGCCAGGATGGGGTCATAGGACAAAGGTCCACTATCGACTCGCGCCTCCGGAACGCCAAATCAGGAAATGGCGAATCGTCTTCCGCTCATCGCCGTCGTCGACGACGAAGAATCCGTTCGGCTCGCGCTCGCACGCATGTTGCGCGCGTCGTCGTTCGAGGTCTCTATCTACAGTTCTGGCGAGGACTTCCTGCAGTCTCTGAAGACACGCGTGCCCGACTGCGCGGTGCTCGATTTCCAGATGCCCGGGCTGACCGGCCGCGACGTCCAGCGCGCATTGTCAGTCGCGAAACTGTCACTTCCGATCATCATTGTTACCGCTCACGATCAGCCATCCCTGCGCGAAAAGGCGCTCGCCGACGGTGCAGTGGCCTATTTCACCAAGCCATTGCGCCGTGACACCTTGATTGCAGCACTGGCGCAGGCCATTCGACGCGACCCCTAGTACTACCTAGTAGCCAGACTTCTGTGGGACCTTGGTCTTACGTTCCCTGGCAGTGTCTATTTTCCGCACGCCGATCCATAATCCGCGCCGGCATCACAAAAGCGATATGAGTCGCGATGCTTCCGGGCACGGGCCCGCGGAATGGGAGAGGTCTATGCAATCGGTACCTACGGTATTCGTCCTCGATGACGACGAATCTTTCGTGCGCGCGCTGGACAGACTGTTGCGCGCCGAGGGCTTCGCAACTCGTACGTGGACATCAGCCACCAAATTTCTCGCCGAGCACGACCCTTCGCTGCCCGGCTGCCTGGTCACCGACCTGATCATGCCCGAAATGAGCGGGCTCGAACTACAGCGCAAGTTGTTGGCACAGGGTTGTGTGCGTCCGATCGTGTTCATCACCGGGCGCGGCGACATGACCACGGCTGTCGAAGGTATGCGCCGGGGAGCCGTCAGCTTCCTGCCGAAGCCCGTCTCACGCGCATCACTGGTGCTCGCGCTCCGCGAAGCCATGTCGAAGGACGCGTCCGCTCGCGTCCATGATGCCGAGCGGCAACGCGTTCGCGACTTGCTGGGCTCGCTCACGCCGCGCGAAGCGCAGGTGCTCGAACTCGTCGCGCGCGGCCTGCTCAACAAACAGATTGCCGCCGCGCTTGGCACGGCGGAGAAGACCGTGAAGGTTCATCGCGGCCGGCTCATGCACAAGATGCAGGTGAAGTCGGCGGCGGCGCTGGTGCAGCTGCTGAGCCACGGCGACCTGCTGCAGAACACTCCGTCCGCGGCATACACGCCCGAAGGCGACGCGCTGCGCGCCTGACTAATCCGCCTGGCGCTGACCTGACCGGGAGTCGAGTTTGGCGAGCGTCGGGAACATGAGCTGACGCATCTCGTCGGACCAGTTGTGCGTCATGCGGCGATACAACT
>DASQJS010000457.1:0-10441 GCA_035630995.1 Steroidobacteraceae bacterium
CGCGAAGCAGCCAGTAGCTGGTGTGACGCAGCAGCCGGCTGGCCCGGTAGAACATGCCGTACTGCACATCCGCGGGCACCGAATTGTCCAGCGACTCGATGTCGGCCCACACCGAACGCATGGAGAAGATTTCACGCGCGATGGTGTATGCGCGCGAGATCGAGGCCGGATCCGCTTCGGTATCTTCCTGCGCGCGGGTCACGAAAACCGGACCCATGCGGTTCACCAGGCTGTTGGTGGTGGCGGTGGCGACGATCTCGCGTCGCAGCCGGTGCCGCGGAATCTCGCGCGAATAACGTTTGCGCATGGGGGCGGGGAAGTAGCGCTGAACTTCGCTCGCGAAGTAGGGATCGTCGGGCAGATCTGAATCGAGCAGGTGATTGCTGAGCCAGATCTTGCTGTACGCGAGCACCACGGAGAGCTCAGGACGCGTGAGCCCGAGGCGCTTCTTGCGACGCTCGAGGAATTCGTCGTCGCCCGGCAGGAATTCGATGGCCCGGTCCAGGTGGCCATTGCGCTCCAGTGAGCGAATCAGGCCCTGGTATTCGGTCAGCCGCTCGGGGGCGCGCTGCTCGAGCACCGACAATGCCTGGGTCTGCAGGTAGTTGTTCCGCAGCACGAGGCCAGCCACTTCGTCCGTCATGCTGGCCAGTAGTTTGTTGCGCGCGGCGCGCGTCAGTTTTCCGCGGCGCTCAACGTCCGAGAGCAGGATCTTGATGTTCACTTCGAGGTCGGAAGTGTTCACGCCGGCGGAGTTGTCGATGAAGTCGGTATTGATGCGCCCGCCGGACTTTTCCGGTCCTCCGGACTGGGCGTATTCCACACGGCCGCGTTGCGTGCAGCCGAGGTTCCCGCCTTCACCGATCACCCTGGCGCGGATTTCACGCCCATCGGCGCGGATGGCGTCATTGGCGCGGTCGCGTACTTCCGCATGCGATTCGTCCGTGGCCTTCACGTAGGTGCCGATGCCGCCGTTCCACAGCAGGTCGACGCGCATGTGCAGGATGGCGCGCATGACTTCCGCGGGCGTGGCCGACGGCATGGCGAGATCGAGCAGTTTCTGCGTCTCGGCCGAGAGGGGAATCGACTTGGCGCTGCGCGGCCACACTCCGCCGCCGCGCGAGATGAGTTTGCGTGTGTAGTCGTCCCAGCTCGATCGCGGCAGCTTGAACAGGCGTTCGCGCTCGCGAAAGCCGGCCGCGGCGTTGGGATTTGGATCAAGGAAGATGTGCCGATGATCGAACGCGGCGACCAGCAAGGTGTGTTTCGACAGCAGCATGCCGTTGCCGAACACATCGCCGGACATGTCGCCGACGCCGGCACAAGTGAAGGATTGGGACTGGATGTCCAGACCCAGCTCGCGAAAGTGCCGCTTGACGCATTCCCAGGCGCCGCGCGCGGTAATGCCCATGCCCTTGTGGTCGTAGCCCGCCGAGCCACCCGAGGCGAACGCGTCGCCTAACCAATGGCCGTACTCGATGGAGATGGCATTGGCGATGTCGGAGAACGTGGCGGTGCCCTTGTCGGCGGCCACGACCAGGTAGGCGTCGTCGCCGTCGCGACGCACGACCCCGGGGCGTACGACAACCTTGCCGTTCACGATGTTGTCGGTGACGTCGAGAAGGCCGCGGATGAAGGTCTGGTAACTGGCGACGACCTCCTTCTGCACGTCATCGCGCGATCCACCGGCGGGCAGACGCTTCGGGTAGAAGCCGCCCTTGGCGCCCACGGGCACGATGACCGTGTTCTTGACGTGTTGCGCCTTCATGAGCCCCAGCACTTCGGTGCGGAAGTCTTCACGCCGGTCCGACCAGCGAATGCCGCCGCGGGCCACGTCTCCCATGCGCAGGTGCACGCCTTCGACGCGCGGGCTGTACACGAAGATTTCGTACTTCGGGCGGGGCAGCGGCAGCTCGGGGATGGCGTGCGGATTGAGCTTGAACGAAACCCAGCTCTTCGGAGTTCCATCCGCCGTCCCGTCGGCCGTCTGATAGTAGTTGGTGCGCAGCGTCGCGCGGATCACCGTGAGGTAGCTGCGCAGGATGCGGTCTTCGTCGAGACTCGCCACCTTGTCGAGCGCGCGCCGGATGCCCTTGGTGATGCGCTCCGCGGCGCTTTCACGCGCCTTGTTGGCCAGGGCGAACTGCGTCTGGAACAGGCGCACCAGCGCCGCGGTGATGGGGGCCTGCGCCACCAGCACGCGTTCCATGTAGGCCTGGCTGAACGGGATGCCGGTCTGCAGCAGGTAGCGGCAATAGGCGCGTACCACCACGATGTCGCGTGCGCTCAGGCCCGCGCACAGCAGCAGGCGATTGAAGCCATCGTTTTCGATGTCGCCACGCCAGGCGGCCAGGAAGGCTTCCTTGAACAAGGGTTCCAGCGCCGCGATGTCGGCACGCCTGAGGTCGCGCGCATCGAGTTCGAAATCCTGGATCCACACTGCGCGCTCGGACGTAGTGATCTGGTACGGGTGTTCGGCCAATACGCGCAGCCCGAAGTTTTCGAGCATGGGCAGGATGTCGGAAATGGAAATCGGCTCGTTCGCCCGCAGGATTCGCAGCGAAAGGTTGCCCTGCTTGTGGGCGGCGCGCAGGTTGAGCTGCGGAACGGTGGGATCGGCGGCGAGTGCCTCGAGATCGGCAATATCTTCGAGCGCCTGGGCGGGCTCGACGTCGGCGCGATAGGCGGGCGGAAACGTTTTTGCGTAACGTGCGGCGAGTTCCACGGCGCTGCGTTCCACGCCGCGCGAGATCAGCGCCTGCTGCAGGCGGTCTTCCCAGGTGGCCGCCGCCGCGGCGATCTCGGCTTCGATGGCCGGGATGTTTTCGACCGTGCGCGCACCCTGGGGCGTGCGCACCAGCATGTGCAGGCGGGCCAGCATGGAGTCGGAGATCTGCACCTGCGTTTCGACGTGCGTGCCGCCGAATCGCTGCCGCACGATGCGCTCGATGCGCTCGCGTACCTCGGTGTTGTAACGGTCGCGCGGCACGTACACGAGACACGAGTAGAAGCGTTCGAAGCTGTCACGGCGTACGAACAGGCGCACGCGCCGCCGCTCGTAGAGATTGACGATGCCGCGCACGCTGGCGATGAGCTCGCCCACGGGAGTCTGGAACAGTTCGTCGCGCGGGAAGGTCTCGATGACGTTGACCACGGACTTGGCGTCGTGGCTCTGCGCCGGCAGGCCGAAGTGCGCGATGACCGCATCGAGCTTGCGGCGGAGCAATGGAATTTCCGCCGGCGGCTTGTGATAGGCGCTCGATGTCCACAGGCCGAGGAAGCGATGTTCGCCATTCACCTGGCCGGAAGCATCGAAAGTCTTCACGCCGACGTAGTCGAGATAGCTTCCACGATGCACGGTGGACGCCGTGTTGGCCTTGGTGAGCACAAGTAGTTCGGGCGCGCGTGCCTGCTGACGCAGGTGCCCGGTGAGCAGGATGGGTGCTGCCGGTTTGCGCGACCGCAGGATGCCGAGGCCGCTGGCGTCGTCGCGCACCAGCGCGTCGCGCGAGCGGCCGCGCTTCAGGTGATAGTGGCGATAGCCGAGGAACACGAAGTGTCCGTCGTGCATCCAGGCGAGCAGGGCACGCGCTTCACTGGCGTGGGATTTCGGCACGGGCAGGGGCGTGCGTTCGAGCTCGTTGGCCACTGCGCGGATGCGTTCGAGCATCGCGCGAAAATCGGCCACGGCCCGGCGCACGTCTTCGAGCGCGGCGCGGACGCGGCGTTCGATCTCCGCGGCCGCTTCGCTGTCGCGCGGCCGGTCTATCTCCATCATCTGCCAGGATTCGAGCTGTGAATTGCCGTCGATGCCGACCGTCTTGAGCGCGCCACGCGAATCGCGGCGCACCGCCAGTACCGGATGGACGATGAGATGGACGGCGATGTTCATCTGGCTGAACACGATGCCGATGGAATCCACGAGGAAGGGCATGTCCGGTGCCACCACGCGCAACAGTGCACGATGCGACGCGGTGGACGCATCGGCCGCAAGTGGAGTCGCGATGTCGACGAGCACCGCACTGCCGGTGCGCCGACGTCCGAATTCCAGGTGGGCGAGTGCCGCGGCCGCCAGGTCCGACGCACGGTGCGCGCGCAGGTCTTCCTCGGCGACGCCCCGGAAGAAGGCGCTGAGAAATTCCCGGGTCAGCGGGCGCCGCGCGCCTGGCACGCTCTTCAAGGCTTGCGCAACTATCTTCTCGATGAGCGCGAGGCGCGCTGCGGGGATCTTGCCGAGCATAAGTACTCTTTCGGTGAGAGCGCGCAGGATCAGGGCGCGCGATTATACATGCGGCCGCTGACGCTCACGGCACGTGCGCGGGACCGAGTTCGACGGCGCGGCCTAGCAAAACCCGCAGAATCCGGTCGAGCGTGGCGAGTTCGGACTTCGACAGTGGCGCCACGAGCTGACGTTCGTATTTCAGCGCCATGGGCACGACCTGCGCGTAGACACGCGCACCGGCCGCGGTGAGCGCCAGGTGCGTGCGGCGGCGGTCGGCCGGCGCCGTGGTGCGCTGCAGGCGGCCTGCGGACAGCAGCGTGGCCACCGCGCGGCTCACGGCAACCTTGTCCATGGCGGTACGGGCAGTCACTTCCGCTGCGACCAGACCGGGATTCGCGGCCAACACCGCCATGACTCGCCATTCGGGTATTGAAAGCCCGAAGTTGGCGAAATAGGCGGCCGCAATAGCCGAACTCACCGTATTGGACAGTACGGACAGCCGGTAAGGCAGAAATCCTTCCAGGTGGAGCTTCTCGCGTCGCGTCATGGGCTGCTTGCGCCTTTCGCATTCCGGCGGAATGGTTACAATTGAAACTAAATCAATTTCGCACCGGAGACCAGTGATGGTCACTCCTTCCCTGACAAATCCCATGGGCACCGACGGGTTCGAGTTCGTCGAATACGCCGCCCCCGACCCCCAGCTGTTGCGCAGCCTGTTCGAGCGCCTGGGGTTCCCGGTGGTGGCCCGCCACCGTTCCAAGAATGTGACGCTGCACTCGCAGGGCGACATCAATTTCGTCATCAACGCGGAGCCGGGTTCCTTCGGCCAACAGTTCGCGAAGCTCCATGGCCCCTCGGTTTGCGCCATGGCGTTTCGCGTGAACGACGCCGCCGCCGCCTACGAGCGCGCCATTTCGCTCGGCGCCGAGCCGCATCGCGGCAGCGTGGGTCCCATGGAGCTCAACATCCCGGCCATCGTCGGCATCGGCGGGTCGCTCATCTACTTCGTGGATCGCTACGGTGAGCGCTCGATTTATGACGTGGACTTCAAGCCGGTCGTCCCGGAGCCGCTGGAGCGCGCCGGCCTGCTGCACATCGACCACTTGACCCACAACGTGCATCGCGGACACATGGACAAGTGGACCGGCTTCTACGAAACGATGTTCAACTTCCGCGAAATCCGCTATTTCGACATCGAAGGCAAGAAGACCGGACTGTTCTCGCGCGCCCTGACCAGCCCCTGCGGCAAGATCCGCATACCGATCAACGAGTCGCAGGACGACAAGTCGCAGATCGAGGAATACCTGCGCGAATATCGCGGCGAGGGCATCCAGCACATCGCGCTGGCCACAGAAGACATCTATCGCACCGTCGACGTGCTGCGCGGCCGCGGAGTCGCGTTCCAGGACACACCCGAAACCTACTACGAAGGTGTCGGCGGCCGTGTCACAGGTCACGATGAGAGCATCGAAGAGTTGCGCAAGCGGCGCATCCTCATCGACGGTAACGGCGCCAATGACGAAGGCATCCTGCTGCAGATATTCACGGCGAACGTCATCGGCCCGATCTTTTTCGAAATCATCCAGCGCAAGGGAAACCAGGGTTTCGGCGAGGGAAATTTCAAGGCATTGTTCGAATCCATCGAACTCGACCAGATTCGCCGGGGGGTCATTTGAGTCTCGAGCTCTACACTTATTGGCGCAGCTCAGCGTCATATCGCGTTCGCATCGCGCTCAATCTCAAATCGTTGCCCTATGTCATGCATGGCGTGAACCTGGTGCGCGAGGGCGGCGATCAATGGTCGGTGGCCTACCGTGAAGTCAACCCGCAAAGCCGCGTGCCCACGCTGGTGCACGACGGTCAGCGTTTCACCCAGTCCCTGGCCATCATCGAATACCTGGACGAGACCTTTCCGGATCATCGGCTGATTCCGCGTGACCCGGTGGACCGCGCGCGCGTGCGCATGCTCTCGCAGATCATTGCCTGCGACATCCAGCCGCTGCAGAACACCAGCACCACGCAGTACCTCAAGGAGAAGCTGCGTCTCGACGAGGCGGCGATCACCGCCTGGCTGCGTGAATGGATCGTTCGCGGGCTCGACGCCTACAACGCACACCTGCAACGGGATCACCTGAGCGGCAAGTTTTCCCATGGTGATACGCCGACGATGGCGGACTGCTGCCTCGTGCCGCAGCTGTATGCCGCGTCGCGCTTCGGGGTCGAGGTCACGCGGTATCCGCGCCTGGCGCTGATCGCGGAAAACTGCGCGGCCATGTCCGCGTTCCAGCACGCGCATCCGTCAAAACAACCCGATGCGGTCTGACATGGCCGGGAAAAAAGTGTGCGCGGACGCGGCGTCGGCGCTTGCGGGGTTGACGCGTGACGGCATGACGGTGATGTCGGGCGGCTTCGGGCTGTGCGGCATCCCGGAAAATCTCATCGTCGCGCTGCGTGACTCGGGCGCGCGCAATCTCACGGTCATCTCCAACAACGCGGGCGTCGATGGTTTCGGCCTGGGGTTGCTGCTGGAGACGCGGCAGATACGCAAGATGGTGTCGTCATATGTCGGGGAGAACCGCGAGTTCGAACGCCAGTACCTGGCGAAGGAGCTAGAGCTCGAATTCAATCCGCAGGGAACGCTGGCGGAGAGAATTCGTGCCGGCGGTGCGGGAATCTATGGTTTCTACACGCGCACCGGCGCGGGCACGATCGTCGCCGACGGCAAGGAGCAGCGAACCGTGAACGGCGAGTTGTTCGTGCTCGAAACCGGGCTCACCGCGGACCTGGCCATCGTCAAGGCCTGGAAGGGCGATACCGAAGGCAACCTCGTCTATCGCAAGACCGCGCGCAATTTCAACCCGATGATGGCAACGGCCGGCCGCGTCACGGTCGCCGAGGTCGAGGAACTGGTGGAGCCCGGTGCGCTGGACCCCGACCAGATCCACACCCCGGGAATTTTCGTGCAGCGGATCTTCCGCGGAACGAACTACCAGAAGCGCATCGAGCAGCGGACGGTTCGCAAGAAGGGAGCCGCGTAATGCCCTGGACCCGCGAAGACCTGGCGAAACGCGCGGCGCGCGAGCTGCGTGACGGCTACTACGTGAACCTCGGCATCGGCATCCCGACGCTCGTGGCTAACTACATTCCGGGCGGCATGGACGTGGTGCTGCAGTCGGAAAACGGCATGCTCGGCATGGGTCCGTTTCCGTACGAGGGAGAAGAAGATCCCGACCTCATCAACGCCGGGAAGCAGACCATCACCGAACTCGCCACCTCGTCATTTTTCTCGTCGGCCGACAGCTTCGGCATGATTCGCGGCGGCCACATCAACCTGTCGGTGCTGGGTGCGCTCGAAGTCGCTGAAAACGGTGACCTCGCGAACTGGATGGTGCCCGGGAAGATGGTGAAGGGCATGGGCGGGGCCATGGACCTCGTGGCCGGCGTGCGTCGCGTGGTGGTGGTGATGGATCACAATTCAAAGGATGGCGGGCCCAAGTTCAAGCCGCGCTGCGAATTGCCGCTGACCGGCGCGAACTGCGTGGACATGCTCATCACGGACCTCGCCGTTTTCGAGCGACCAGATCGATCCAGCCCGTTCAAGCTACTCGAGCTGGCGCCGGGCGTCACCGCGGAACAGGTGCGCGCGCGGACTTCGGCGAAGTTCGAAACCTGATACCACTTGCCGGGCCTGGCGTCAGGGAGTCGCGTTCGAGTCGTATGAACGCGCGGCCCGCGACAGGCGCGGGTAGTTGGATTCCACCCAGCTCTCGATCTGCCTCACCAGGCCGGCGAGCGATTGGCCGAGCGGCGTGAGCGAGTATTCGACCCGAGGCGGAACCGTGCCGTAGTCAAGGCGCGACACGATGCCGTGGCGTTCGAGTTCGCGCAGCGTCTGCGTGAGCATCTTCTGCGAAATGCCGCCGGTGCGCCGCGCGAGTTCGCCCGGGCGCGTCGGCCCGTCACGCAGGATGCACATCAGCAGCATGGACCACTTGCTGCCGATGAGCGCGAGGATGTCCTGGGAGGGGCAACTGGCGTTGAACGGATTTGCTTTGGTCATGTTGGCAGGCACCAAAAGGTACGTACTTATGAGATGGAGCGCATGAGTTTACTCTTGCGGCCATGTGGAAGAGCACGGAAGTCACCCGCCGCCTGAAGCTCGACGCACCCATCGTGCAGGGGCCATTTGGCAGCGGCCTGTCGGCGGTCGATCTCGTCGTCGCGGTGAGCGAGGGCGGGGGGCTCGGATCGTTCGGGGTGCACCACCTGGATGGCGCGGGAATTCGCGCGATCGACGCGCAAATCCGCGCGCGCACACGGCGCCCGTACGCGCTGAACTTGTGGATTCCGCTCGGCGACAGCGACGATCCGCGCATGACCGACGCGCAGTGGGCGGCTGCGATCGACCTGTTGCGGCCGTACTTCGCCGAACTCAAGGTTCCGCTGCCCGTGCGGCCGGCGCGATTCGGGCCTCACTACCAGGAACAGATCGAGACGCTGCTCGAGCTGCGGCCGCCCGTATTCAGCTTCGTGTTCGGCGTGCCGTCGCCGGACGTGCTCGAGCGCTGCCGCAGCGCCGGAGTTGCCACGCTGGGGGCGGCGACCACGCCTGCCGAAGCCAGACTACTGGCCGACTCGGGCGTCGACATGATCGTCGCCTCCGGTTTCGAGGCGGGCGGGCACCGCGTGTCCTTCCTGCAGGAGCCGGAGGATTGCCTCACGGGAACCATGGCGTTGATTCCGCAAGTGGTAGATGCCGTGAAGGTGCCGGTGATCGCCGCTGGCGGCATTGCCGATGGGCGCGGAATCGCCGCGGCGTTGAGGCTGGGCGCCGCCGCCGCGCAGGTCGGCACCGCATTTCTCGCCTGCGAGGAGTCGAACGCGACGCCGTTACATCGCGAAAAGCTTTTCAGCGTGGATGCGCGCCGCACGACGCTGACACGTGCATTCACAGGGCGCCTGGCGCGCAGCATTCACAACGATTTCATCGACGCGTTGAAGGGCAAGGAGCCGCTGCTCGCGCCGTATCCGGTGCATGCCTGGCTGACCGCGCAGCTCAGGTCCGCGGCGCTGGCCGCGAATCGTGCCGATGTGATCTCGCTCTGGGCGGGGCAGGGGGCACCGCTGCTTAAGCACCGGCGTGCAAGTGAACTGTTGCAATCGCTCGTCTGCGAAACCGGGGAGGCAATGCGCAGCTGAGGCGCGTCCCCGTTTGCCAGCAAATCAGGAATGCCCCCATTACGCGGCGCGGTGCGCCCTTGCCAGATATTCCTTGCTCTGCATCTCGACGAGCCTGCTCGAAGTGCGCTGAAATTCGAACTTGAGCTTCTCGCCGCGATACAGATCAACGGGCGCCGCCGCGGCGGAGACGATCACGTTCACGCCACGATCGTAGAACTCGTCGATCACCGAGATGAAGCGACGCGCCGCGTTGTCGGTTGCGTCATCGAACACCGGCACATTGGCTATCAACACGGACTGGTACTCGCTGGCGATGGCCACGTAGTCCGCCGGGCTGCGCGGACCTTCGCACAACGCCGCGAAATCGAACCAGATGACGTTTTCGCTCTCGCGCACCACCTTGATCTTGCGGTTGTGCACGGTGATCGTCCCGCCGGATTCGACGTCGTCGTCGGAAAGATCGTCGAACAGCTCCTCGAGCTGCTTCTGCGTCGCCGCGTCGCCGCTCGGCAGGTAGATGGGCGCGGCGGTGAGCTGGCGCAAGCGGTAGTCCACGCCGCCGTCGACCGCGACCACGTCGCATTGTTTCTCGATCAGGGCGATGGTCGGCACGAAGCGGTCGCGCTGCAGGCCGTTCTTGTAGAGATCCTTGGGTCTGACGTTCGACGTGAACACCAGCGCCACGCCACGCTTGACCAGGGCGGAGAACAGGCCCGCGAGGATCATCGCGTCCGCGATGTCGGAGACGAACAATTCGTCGAAGCAGATCACACGCGCCTTCTTCGCGATCTTGTCGGCGACGCCGTCGAGCGGCGATTGCATGCCCTTCAGCCGTTTGAGATCGGCGTGCACTTCCTGCATGAAACGGTAGAAGTGCGTACGCCGCTTCGCCGCGAGCGTGAGGCTCGAGTAGAACAGATCCATGAGCCACGTCTTGCCGCGGCCCACGCCGCCCCAGAGATAGACACCTTTCGGCGCGGCGCGGTTGCTGGTCAGCCCGCGCAACAGCCGCTTTCCGAGCGGCGCCGCGGCCGCTTC
>DASQJS010000458.1:0-3405 GCA_035630995.1 Steroidobacteraceae bacterium
GGATTCGCTGGTAGGTTCCACACCGGCAGATGTTGCCGGCCATGGCGGCGTCGATATCGGCGTCGGAGGGTCGCGGCTTGGTTTCCAGCAGCGCAGAAGCCGACATGATCTGGCCGGACTGGCAATAGCCACATTGCGGCACGTCATGTTCGATCCACGCCTTCTGTACCGGGTGGCTGCGGTCCTTCGAGAGTCCCTCGATGGTCGTCACTGGCTTGTCGCCAATGGCGCTGACCGGGATCTGGCAGGAGCGCACCGGCTGGCCCTCGAGATGCACAGTGCAGGCGCCGCACAGGGCCATGCCGCATCCGAATTTGGTCCCCGTCAGGCCCAGCGAGTCGCGCAGGACCCACAGCAGCGGGGTTTCCGGATCGACATCCACTTCGACCACGTTGCCATTGACGTTGAGCTTGGTCACGAGCGAATCCCCTGGTTTTCGGCGACTGTGGCGACTATATGCCGGTCGCGTTGTTTGTAGGAGGGGGCCAGCTTCCTGGACAGGTGAGTGTTCAGCCTGGGTTATGATTGCGCCCGCTAAACTGGCCCCAGCTCCTTGAAGGAATTGAGTTTGTCCGAGATCTCCCCGAAGCCGCCCATCGTCACCGAAGTCGTGATCATTGGCGCCGGCCCATGTGGTCTGTTCCAGGTTTTCGAGCTCGGCCTCCTTGGTATCGGCTGCCATCTGGTCGATTCGCTGGCCTCCGCTGGCGGGCAATGCACCGAGCTCTATCCGGACAAACCCATCTATGACATCCCGGCGCTGCCCACCTGTGGCGCCCAGGAGCTCATCGATCGTCTGCTGCAGCAGATTTCGCCGTTCAACGCGCCGCTGCACCTGGGACAGGAAGTGACCGCGCTACAGAAACGGGAAGACGGCCGTTTCAGCGTCGAGACCATCACCGGCACACGTTTCGACGCGGGTGCGGTGGTGATCGCCGGTGGCGTCGGCTCGTTCCAGCCGCGGCGCATCGGCGTCCCGGGCGCAGATCTCTTCGAGGGCAAGGCCATCCACTATCGCGTGCGCGACGCGGCGAGCTACCACGGCAAGAAGCTCGCGATCTTCGGGGGCGGTGATTCGGCGCTCGACTGGGTCATCGACTTCGCGGGCAAGGCCTCGGCGGTCACACACATCCATCGCCGCCCGGAATTCCGCGGAGCGCCCGCGTCCGTGGCGAAAATGCATTCGCTGGTCGAGCAGGGAGCGGTGCGTTATATCGAGGGCCTGGCAGAAGGATTGCGAGTGGAGGGTGAGACGCTGACCGGGGTCAATGTAAAAGGCAGCGATGGCACGCTGCACGCCGTCGACGCCGATCACGTGTTCGCATTCTTCGGGTTGCACCCGAAGCTCGGGCCCATCGCCGAATGGGGCATGGAACTCGAGAAGAAAGCCCTCAGGGTGGACACCGAAAAGTTCCAGACCAGCATCCCCGGCATCTTTGCCGTGGGAGACATCAACACCTATCCGGGTAAGAAGAAACTGATTCTCTCCGGATTTCACGAAGCCGCGCTTGCGGCCTTCGCGATCCAGCATCATTTGTATCCCGCCAAGAAACAGTTCCTGCAGTACACGACCACCAGCCCGGTCATGCAGAAGCGCCTTGGCGTTCCACACTAACTACCTCTCAACGGAGCCCAAGATGAAATACATACGCACGATTGCCTGCCTGTCCCTGGTGTTTGCCGCGCCCGGTGTCTTCGCCGCCGACAAGGTCTGCAAGGTCGATATCGCGAGCACCGACCAGATGACGTTCGACAAGAAGGAAATTGCCGTCGCCGCCGACTGCACCGAGGTCGAAGTCACGCTCAAGCACACCGGCAAGATGCCGGCGGCGGCCATGGGCCACAACTGGGTGCTGTCGAAAACCGCCGATGCGCAGGCGGTTGCCAATGACGGTCTCTCCGCTGGTGTCGCCAATGACCACGTCAAGAAAGGCGATGCGCGCGCGATTGCGCACACCAAGATCATCGGTGGCGGCCAGACCACGTCGGTGAAGTTCTCGACTTCGGCGCTCAAGAAGGGCGAGGCATACACGTTCTTCTGCAGCTTCCCCGGGCACGTCGCGCTCATGAAAGGCACGTTCAAGTTCGGTTAGTCGATGAACCAGCAGCTCGCCGATCTCCAGCAGCAGTTCCAACTGGAGCGGCTCGAGGTGAACCTGTTTCGCGGCCAGAGCCGCGATACGGGCAGCCCGCAGGTGTTCGGCGGGCAGGTGCTGGGCCAGGCATTGATGGCGGCGCATTCCACCATCGATGACGGGCGCGTCGTGCATTCGATGCACGCGTATTTCCTGCGGCGAGGCGACTTCACCAAGCCCATCGTCTACAGCGTCGATCGCAGCCGCGACGGCGGCAGCTTCTCGGCGAGGCGCGTGGTGGCAGTGCAGGACGGCGAGCAGATCTTCATCAGCTCGGCGTCGTTCCAGAAGCCCGAGAAGGGGCTCGAGTACCAGTTCACGGCACCGAAAGTGCCGCCGCCGGAAGAGCTCGAGGCCATGTCGAAACCACCGCAGGCCGAGCTCGACAAGCTGCCGGAGAAACTGCGCCGCTGGCTCGAAATCAAACGGCCGTTCGAATTCCGCCCGGTGCAGAAATACAACCCGCTGGCGCCGGTGGCCAGCGAGCCGGTACGGCAGATCTGGATGCGCGCGGTGGACAAACTACCCGACGACGACACGCTGCATCACTGCCTGCTGGCGTATGTCTCCGACTACTGGCTGCTCGACACTTCGACCATGCCGCACGGCTCCTCGTTCCTGCGCGGCAACCTGGTGATGGCGAGCATCGACCACGCGATCTGGTTTCACCGGCGCGCGCGCGTCGATGACTGGTTGCTGTACAGCCTCGACAGCCCGAGCAGTTCCGGCGCACGAGGTTTCGCGCGCGGCAGCTTCTATTCCCGCAACGGAACCCTCGTGGCCAGCACTGCGCAAGAGGGGCTCATACGTCTCGTGCAACCGCAGCCCTGATCGGTCTGGCCGCCTGCGCCGGCTCCCTGGGCGCGACGCCGCCGGTGGCGCCACCCGCCGATGACCGTGACGCGCTGGCGCAGTTCTGGACCGGCATCTACGACATGACCGAAGAGCGGGTTGCGAGCAACCCGCCGGACTCGCCACTCGAGCCACGAACCACCCGCGTGCAGATCAACGTGCGACGCGTGACGTTGCCGTGGATGGGGACACATATCCTCTATGTCGAAGAGTTTCCCTTCGACCGGCCATTCGAGGCCCGGCGGCGCGCATTGCTGTCGATCGAGCCTGCGCCGGGCACCGATGGATCCCTGCGAGTGCGGCAATACACCCGCAGCGACGGGACTGGCAATCCCGGCACACTGGCTTCGTCCGACGTGGAGTCCGTGTCCGGCTGCGATATTTTCCTGAAGCGCGAGGGAACGCAGTTTCGCGGTGG
>DASQJS010000459.1:0-3727 GCA_035630995.1 Steroidobacteraceae bacterium
GACTTCGGTGACGGCAATACCGACACCTCCGGCATCGTTCTGCGCGGCGGCTACACCGTGGCGCGCAACTGGACCATCAACGCCACGTTGTTCCTCAACGAGTTGTCCAATGACGTTCCCCAGTCGGTGACCGTGTTCAACGAGGCGACTCCCGCGCCGTACGACACGACCGTGGTCACCGGGATCAATGATCGTGAATACAAGCGCTTACAGCTGGATCTGAACTTCCGGTTCTAAGTGAGAACCCAGGGGCGGCAGGGATGCCGCCCCTTCATTTTCACGAAGCTGTAACAAAGCGGCGCTAAACAGGGTAGCCCTGTGCGACAGCGACCCGGGCTAACGCCCTGCCAGGAAACCCGAACAAGACTATGACTCCGGCGGCTCTACTCATCGCGCTCACGCTTCTGTCCGTGGGCGCCTTCTGGATTGGCAAGACACGTTCGCTCGCCCTCGTGGGTGGGACGCGTGGCGTGCGACACCTGCACTCGCTGCCGGCGCATTACGGACTCATGACGGCCATGTGGTGTGCGCTGCCGGCGCTCGCGGTCATCGGCCTGTGGCTCACTTTCCAGGACGCGATCATCCTGCGACTGGTCGTCGATCACCTGCCTGCCGGGGTCCGCGATCTGCCAGCGAACGATCTTTCGCTCGTCATGAACGACGTGCGCAACCTTATCGCTGGAAACGTGCCGGCGAGTTCAGTCAGTGAATCGGTTCGCGCCGCCGCAGACGAATACGTCGCTCTTCGAGGCATCAGCCGCATGGCGCTCACCGTGCTGGTCATGGTGATGGCGATTGCAGCAATCATCGTGATTCGTTCGCGCATTACTCCCGAGCTGCGCGCGCGTAATGGCGTGGAACGCGTCATCGAATGGATTCTTATCGCCTGCTCGACGATCGCCGTGTTCACCACGCTCGGCATCGTCGCTTCGGTCGCATTCGAAGCGTTCCGCTTCTTCGCCATGGTGTCGCCGATCGACTTCCTGTTCGGTACATCGTGGAGTCCCCAGATGGCGATCCGCGCCGACCAGGTGGGTTCGTCCGGATCCTTCGGGGCTGTGCCGCTGTTCGCAGGCACGGCGCTCATCTCGTTCATTGCCATGGCCATCGCCGTTCCGATCGGCCTGTTCTCGGCCATCTACCTTGCCGAGTACGCGCATCCGAAATTCCGCACCGTGGCCAAGCCGCTGCTCGAGGTTCTGGCCGGCGTACCGACGGTCGTGTACGGGTTCTTCGCGGCGTTGACCATTGGTCCGGCGCTGCGTGGCTGGGGCGAGAGCTTCGGTCTCAACGTGGCATCGGAAAGCGCGCTCGCGGCCGGTTTCGTAATGGGCATCATGATCATCCCGTTCGTGTCTTCGCTCGCCGACGACATGATCAGCGCCGTACCCCAGGGCCTGCGCGACGGTGCGTACGCGCTCGGCGCGACGCGTTCGGAAACCATCAAGCAGGTAGTGCTGCGCGCTGCGTTGCCCGGCATCGTCGGCGGCGTGCTGCTGGCCGTGTCGCGCGCCATCGGCGAGACCATGATAGTGGTGATGGCGGCGGGGCTGGCCGCCAACCTCACCGCGAATCCGCTCGAGGCCGTGACCACCGTGACGGTGCAGATCGTCACGCTGCTCGTCGGCGACCAGGAGTTCGACAGCCCCAAGACACTCGCGGCATTCGCGCTCGGCCTGGTGCTGTTCCTCGTCACGCTGGCACTCAACGTGCTCGCGCTGCACATCGTCAGGAAATACCGTGAACAGTACGAATAAGCCGCGCCGGACTCCGGCGGAGACACAGGCCATCGTCGAGAGCAGCCTGCGCCGGCGTTACTGGGCGGAGCGCCGCTTTCGCGCCTACGGTTTCACCGCGGTGGCGGCCGGTATGGCGTTCCTTGTCTATCTGTTCGTCGTCATCTTCTCGAACGGCATCGGCGCGTTCCAGCAGACGCAGATGCGAGTGTCAGTCTTTTACGACCCGCAGGTCATCGATCCGACCGGCAGTCGAAATCCCGATGATCTGCACGCCGCTGATTACCCGGCGCTGCTTCGCGCGGCGCTCAAGGCGAAATTTCCCGAGGTCGAAGGCCGGGCGGCAACGCGCGAGCTCATGCGCCTGGTGAGTGGAAGTGCGGCGTTCGATCTGCAAAAGAGGGTGACCTCGGACCCCGCGTTGATCGGCACGACCGAGGAGCGCTGGCTGCTCGCGAGCGATGCCGTCGACCTGCTGCAGAAAGGCAACATCGATCGCACGATTCCCGAGGCGGAGCGCCCGCTGAGCGACCAACAGCTGGCATGGACCGACAAACTCAAGGCCGAAGGTTCGCTCGCCCTCAAGTTCAACAAGACGTTCGTGACGGGAGGCGATTCGCGCGAGCCCGAAAATGCCGGCATCTGGGGCGCGGTGGTGGGTTCGTTCTTCATGCTGGCGCTGACGCTCCTGCTGTCGTTCCCGATCGGCGTCGCTACGGCTATCTACCTCGAGGAGTTCGCGCGCCGCAGCCGCTGGACCGACCTCATCGAGGTGAACATCAACAATCTCGCCGCGGTGCCGTCCATCGTGTTCGGCCTGCTCGGCCTTGCGGTATTCATAGGCTTCTTCGGCATGCCGCGCTCGGCACCGCTGGTGGGTGCGATGGTGCTCACGCTGCTGACTTTGCCGACCATCATCATCGCGTCGCGCGCGGCGCTCAAAGCCGTGCCGCCTTCGATTCGCGAAGCGGCGCTCGGAATGGGTGCGTCCAAGATCCAGATGGTGGCGCACCACGTGCTGCCGCTGGCCATGCCCGGCATGTTGACCGGCACCATCATCGGCATGGCGCGCGCGCTGGGCGAATCCGCACCGCTGCTCATGATCGGCATGGTGGCCTTCATCGTCGACATCCCGGGCGGCGTCACGGATGCGGCCACCGCGCTGCCCGTGCAGGTATTCCTGTGGTCCGACAGCCCCGAGCGCGGCTTCGTCGAGAAGACATCAGGCGCCATCATCGTGCTCCTGGCCTTTCTCGTGGTCATGAACACCACTGCGGTAATCCTTCGTAAACGATTCGAAAGACGATGGTGAAAATATGGAAGCGGCACAAGTGGATCGAGCGGGTCTGAATCTGAAGCCAAGCGGCCGGCAGCCGAACGAGAGTTCGAACGCTTCGCTGCAGTCCCCCGTCGAGTCCGGCAAGACCGTGGGCAACATCGCGGTCGACGATCCCATCTTCAGCTGCCGTGACGTCGACGTGTATTACGGCGCGAAACACGCCATCAGGAAGGTCGGCATCGACGTCGCCAAAAAGCAGGTGCTGGCGATGATCGGGCCGTCAGGTTGCGGAAAGTCGACGTTCCTCCGCTGCCTCAATCGCATGAACGACACGATCGAAGGTGCGCGAGTCGAAGGTTCCATCCTGCTCGACGGCAAGGACATCCACGACAGGAAGCAGGATGTGGTGCAACTGCGTGCCCGCGTCGGCATGGTGTTCCAGAAGCCGAATCCGTTCCCGAAGTCCATCTACGAGAACGTCGCCTACGGTCCGCGGATCCACGGCCTGGCCGGCGACCGCGTCGAGCTCGACGAAATCGCGCACAGCTCGCTCCAGCGCGCGGGCTTGTGGGATGAAGTGAAGGACCGGTTGCAGGCCCCCGGGACTTCGCTGTCCGGCGGCCAGCAGCAGCGTTTGTGCATCGCCCGCACGATTGCCGTAAATCCCGAAGTGATTCTCATGGACGAGCCATGCTCGGCGCTGGACCCCATC
>DASQJS010000460.1:0-4652 GCA_035630995.1 Steroidobacteraceae bacterium
GCCCAGCTGATGGCGCTGGCATAGGCGCCGCTGCGCGGCAGCGTGAGGTTTTCGCGCACCGCGGTCAGGTCACCGAGATCGAGCAGCGATGCCGCCGACGCCAGCAGCTCTGGATTGGACAGGTGGTCGATATCGAGCGCCCGGATTTCCTGGGCGCTCATCGCCGCCTCATAGAATTTGAGCTCGTCGATCATGCCGTTGAAGGGCAGATCCCAGTAGTTGACGCCCAGCGCAAAGGTGCCGGACTGGGTGCTGAAAAAGTCCGCGATGGTGCCCGCGTTGAAACGCCGGACGCCGTCGATGAACACCGACACCACACCCTTGTTCACCGAGAACGCCAAATGCCTCCAGGCGTCGGGCTGGATACGCAAGCCGGCGCTGCCGTCGAACCACTGGTCGCTGCCGCTCCACAGCATGGTGTTGCCATCCCAGCTTTCCGGCAGGAACGACAGCCATTGCGTGGAATACGGAAAGCCCGCGCCATCCACGCGTTCGTTCACCGCCGCGAAGAACCCCGGGGTGAAGCGCGTGATAGCCGTTGGATTGATCCAGAACGACACCGTGTATTGGTAGTTGCTGATGAGCCCGGAGGGCAGGCGCACGCCGTTGCTGCCGTTCAGCCGCAAAGCCTGGCCGAGATGACCCGCGTCGAAGCTCACCGTGCCCGCGTTGAATATGCGGTTACCCGTGGGTTGGCCCTGTCCGAAGCGTCCGAGCGATTCGATGAGTGAATTCTCGAAATCGAACTGTGCCACGCGATTGAACGGTTGGCGCTGCGGCACGGTCACCTGGAAGCTCCGGGTGGTAGTTTGGCCTCTGAACTTGAGATTGGCGGTCAGCATGACTACCTGGTCGCCGGCACCCACGTTCGGACGCGTGACCGTGCCGTCGACATCGATGATGCTTGCGTTGCTCGAAGTCCAGACGATGCTCGTGCCGCGCGCGCCGACCGTCGGCAGCGTGAGCGAATTGTCTTTTGCCGCGGTGGGCAGGGTGAGCGCGGCAGCGACATCCGCCACCACGTCCTGCGGCGAGCGCAGGGCCATGCGTGATCCCCACACCGACACGCCCTTCGACGACACCGCCGTGAAGATGGGCGTGAGCGCTCCGGCAGCCTCGTTCCATTGCCATTGCAGCACGCCTTCGAAGAGCTCGGGAGTGCCCTGGAGGTAGATCGTGATGCGATCAGGGTTCGTGACATCGCGCTTGAATTTGCCGACGACGTCTCCCGTGATGGTTCCATTGGCATTCAGCGAAACGTACACCGATTGCTTCGCCGTCCTGTTGATGTCCTTGCCGAGATTGATGAGCTTGTAGTCGCCAAGGACGTCGCCGGTATCGACCACGTTGTCGCCCTGGATGGGCACGTGGCGATGCGGCGAAGCGACGAGCCAGCCGTCCTTGTTCACGTACATTTCGTGCACGCGGATCGCGTGACCTTCGCCACGATTGGGGAAGCGGGTATGCGTGATGAGCAGATGTTTCTTCGACGCTGCGTCGTAATAGGCCGAGTTGTGGCCGGGCGAGAGGTACCCGCGCGCGGTCTCGGTGTCACCGACCGCCGAGGCGAAATTGAAACCACCCATGAGCTTCACGCCGAACGGGGCGATGCTGTCGAAACCGCCGCGTGCATTGACCATGTCGCGGCCTTCCGCGTCGAGGAACGGGCCGCTGGGAGTTTTCGAGCGCGCGATGCGGATGTTGTAGCCGTCGTTCGCGGCCAGGCCGCCGAACGACATGAACAGGTAGTAGTAGCGCGACTGCGGGCTGTACAGCATGTAGCCACCCTCGATGGCGCTGTGATCGCCGCCGGCGAGATGCCTGCCGTATCCCTGGCCGGGAACCGGCTTGCCCGTGGTCTCATCCATTTCCAGGATGAAGATGCCGCCCGAATACGAGCCGTAGACCATCCACAGCTTGCCGTTCGCGTCGTAGAACACGTCGGGGTCGATGGTGTTGGGCTGGATGCGCGCGTCGTAGCTCGTGACGCCTTCGGGTCCGTAGCCCGCGGCAATTTCCGCGGGCGTCATGCCGGAGCGCAGGAAGATGCCCTGGTCGATGAACGGTCCGTCGATGCGATCGGAAATCGCGACGCCGAGATATGAACGCGGGCCATTGCACTGGCCACCCGGCGGGATGCCGCAGAAGTTGTAATAGAACCGGTACTTGCCGTCCCTGAGCTTGATGACGTCCGCGGCCCACGAGCCGGGAATGCCGGTCCACTGCGTGCCGTCGAGCGGAATGGTGCTCCACAGCGGATTCGCGGCATCCACGCCGTTGGCGATGTACTGCCAGTTCATGAGGTCGGTGCTGCGCGCCGCGGCGAGATGCGAGCCGAACACGTAGAAAGAACCGTCGTCGGCGCGAATCACCGAAGGATCGTGCACCGCCAGGTCGTTGAGGGTGATGGTGGCCGGATCGACCGTGGGATCCGGGTAGTCGAAGAAGCAGCCGGTGACCACGAGCGCCGTGCCCAGGGCAAGCGCGAGTTTCGTCCTGTTCATCGATCCCCCTAACTACCGGCGATTCTTCCTGCCGGGCGGGGATCGTAATACTCGGACAAATGGCTGGCTAATACGGGTCTTCGTATCGCGGACCGGGCAATCGGAATCCCTGGAACGTAAGACTCAACTGGCCTTCGACCGGGCTCGTGAACCGCGCCGGCTGGGACTGCGGCCCCAGCACATCCGGCAGCGCGAACTTGGTGCCGATCGGCGGAACGGCGTGCAGGAACGACCAGCCGAGATGGGGCAGCTCGAGGATGGGCTTTTCACCCGGCGTCGGCGCATACAGGCCGAAGTAAGGAATGTTGCCGCTGTTGCGGATGACCACGTTACCGGCGCGAGTACGCAGCTCGAGCCAGCTCCACGCACCGAAGAATCCCTCGAACTCGGGATATTGGTAACTGACGCCAGGCGTCGAACGCGAGTAGTTTGCTTCGTGCAGGCCGAACGTGGTTCCCGCCAGGCGATTCTTCCAGATGCGGTACGGGCCTTCACCCACCCAGCGTTTGCCGAGCACGTTCTTTTCGGGATAGTCGAACGTCACACCGAGAATGTCGGCCGCACCTTCGTAGGCGATGCGGTAGCTCACGATCAGCTCGTCGCCGCGAACCTTCCACGACACTTCGCTCAGGGCGCCGTCGTATTGCGCGCGAGCGAGCGTGTCGATGTCCGGCGCGAGCTCGAGCTTGCGCAGCGTCGAAGTGCCGGCGACATCGATGAAGCTGCGCAGCTTCGGTGCGCGCTGCCACGCGGCGAGGCGCGGGCCTTGCAGCGGAACACTGCGACCGTGCGTGGTGAGCTTCACGAGCGCGCCGGTGGCCGGATCGAATTCGAGCGCGTAGCCGCCGGAAGTCACGGTGTTGCCCTGCCTGCGGACGTGCGGTTGCGCCTTGTCCGCGTCGCGCGGAACGGTCGCGGCGCCTCTGACTACCCAGGTCCACAGATCCTGGCCGCGCGGATCGAGCGCCGTGATTTCGATCAGTTCGTTCGCGCCGAGTGCGCTGACGCCCACGGGGAGTTGCCAGGTAGCGCTGGTGCGCGGCGCCAGATCCGGTAGTGGCGCGCGGCCTTCGCCGATTGTGACGACCTTGCCGCGCGCGCCGGCGGCGGGTGTCCGGATCGCGCGCCACAGTACTGCGCACTGGCCCAGGCTGTTGAAGTCGTAGTGGTTCGCAACCGTCATGTTCACGCGGCTGCCGGCAAAGCTGAGTTCGCGCAATTCAACGGGCGACCATATTTCCTTCACCGCGAAGTAGCTGCCTTCCTTCTCATGGTGCGCGCCGACGATGCCGTCGGGCGCCGAGTTGCCCATGTTGTCGATGCGGCCTTTCTGATCGGTGCGCTCGATGCCTTCGTCAGCAAAAGCCCAGAAGAACCCTCCGGCCACGGTTGGACTCCGACCCATCACATCCCAGTAGTCGCGAAAGCCCGCGCCGATGCCGCCGTCGTAAAGTCCGTGCAGAAATTCGGTTGGCATGAAGATATCGGGCCCGGCGCTCAATCGAACCGTGCTGTCGTAGTTCTCGTAGTGATCCGTGTTGATGCCGCTGTGGATCGCCCAGGGATGCAGCACCGGCCGGCGCTGCGGGTCCCAGCGGTCGAACTCGCCGTCGTTCTCGCGGTTCCAGCCGCCTTCGTTGCCGTTGTCCCAGAACAGGATGCTGGGGTGGTTCACATCGCGCCGCACGATCTGGCCGATTAGCCGCGCGCCGGTGGGCGTGTCATAGAAGCCCTGCCAGCCGGCGAGCTCGTCGAGCACGTAAAGCCCGAGCTCGTCCGCCGCCTCGAGGAACGCGGGATCGGGCGGATAGTGCGACATGCGCACCGCGTTCATGTTGGCGCCCTTGATGAGTCGCACGTCGGCGTAGTTCTGCGCGCGCGTCAGCGTGCGGCCAGTCTTGGTATCAAAGCTGTGGCGGTTGATGCCCTTGAGCACGATCTTGCGGCCATTGAGATACACGCCATCCCGCGGGCGGACTTCGAAGGTTCGAAATCCAAAGCGCTGCACCAGCTCGTGCAGCGAAGCCTTGCCGCGCAGCAGCGAAAGCTTCACGGAGTAAAGATACGGAGTTTCGGCAGTCCACAGCGCCGGCGATGGCAGCGAACCGCGGAGCGTGACGGCATCGCCCGAAATTTCCACAGAATCAA
>DASQJS010000461.1:0-3167 GCA_035630995.1 Steroidobacteraceae bacterium
GCGCGGCCGAACGCCACTTCGAACCAGTGCAGCGTGAAGCCCGGTGGCGGGAATTGATAGGTGCGATCTTCCGTGGTGAACGCATACAGAATGATGACGAACACCGGGATGTGCATGAACGCAAGTCCGGCGAACGCGCCCACGCGCAACAACTTTGACGGTTTGCTGGCGTCATATTGTTTTTCAGAGGGCATCGAAGGCCCCAAAGCGCTTGGCGATGGATAGATAGGCGAAGATCAGGATGATCGGCACCACCGAGAACGCCGCCGCGAGCGGGATGTTGCCCGCCGTGCCCTGCTGCACGTACACCATCATGCCGATGAAATATCCGGGCGCGCCCACGACGCTCGGAATGATGTAGTCGCCGAGCGTCAGCGAGAATGTGAAAACCGATCCGGCGGCGATGCCGGGCACCGCGAGCGGCAGCACCACGTTACGAAACGTTTGCGCCGGTCGCGCTCCCAGGTCGGCGGAGGCTTGCAGCAGCGAACCGGGCACGCGCTCGAGTGCGGCCGCCATGGGCAGGATCATGAACGGCAGCCACATGTAGACGAACACGATGAACATGCCGATGTAGGAGGACGACAGCGACGGGCCGCCGACACCCGGCGCGGCGAGCGCCGCTTCCAGCAACCCGGTGAGCCCAAGCTTGGCCGTGACCCAGGCGATGATGCCCTCCTTCGCGAGCAGCAGCCGCCACGCGTACACCTTCACGAGGTAGCTGGTCCACATGGGCAGCATCACGCCGACATAGAAGAACGCCTTCATGCGGCCGCGCGCGTAGCGCGCCATGTAGGTGGCGATGGGCAGCGCGATGACCGCGCAGGCGATCGTCACCGCGACGGCCATGATCAGCGTGCGCAGCACTATATCGACGTTGGCGGGTTGCGTGACGAGTTGCTGGTACGTAGCCAACGTCGGCTCGCGCACGATCTGCGCAGTGAAGTCGTCGATCCGGTAGAAACTCTGCGCGAGCAGCGCGAACAACGAGCCAAGGTAGACCGTGCCAAACCACAACAGCGGTGGCACGAGCAGCAGCGCCAGGTACCAGTTCGGGCGTCGGTAGAAGAACGTCGACGCCGCGCGAACTGTCATGAAACGCTCGGGGACTCGCTGAGCGTCACGGCCGCCGCGCGCGGCCAGGAAAGCCGGACGCGCGCACCCACCGCGAGGCCGTTCAGCGCCCGGGAGTCGTCTTCGGTTATCAGGGCACTCCAGACTTCTCCTGCGTCGAGCTTCACCTGCCAGCGACTCGCAGCGCCGTGATATTGCACAGCCACCACGGCCCCGGGAGCGCTCACCGAATTCGGCGCTGCGGGCGAGGATTCACTCTGGACGACGACGTTTTCCGCGCGAATGGCGAATGGTCGTTCCGAGCCACCGATGGCCCGCGCGAGCGCGCCTTCGGCGACGTTGGCGCCGCCTACGAAACGCGCGACGAACGCGGTGGTGGGCTGCGTGTACAACTCGCGCGGTGCCGCGAGCTGCTCGATCCTGCCCTTGTTGAAAACCGCCACGTGGTCCGCCATCGACAGGGCTTCGCCCTGATCATGCGTGACGTAGACGAACGTGATGCCGAGACGGCGCTGCAGACTCTTGAGCTCGATCTGCATTTCTTCACGAAGTTTCAGGTCGAGCGCGCCGAGCGGTTCGTCGAGCAGCAACACCTTGGGTTGGTTGATGAGTGCGCGCGCCAGCGCCACGCGCTGACGTTGCCCGCCCGACAACTGCGCGGGACGACGCTCGCCCTGCGCACCGAGCTGCACGAGATCGAGCATCTCGCGGGCGCGTTTGGCCCGGGTCGCGGCATCCACGCCACGGACTCGCGGACCGTACGCCACGTTCTCGAGCACCGTCATGTGCGGGAACAAGGCGTAGTCCTGGAAGACCGTGTTGACGTTTCGTTCGTAGGGCGGCACGGCGGAGACGTCCTGCCCATCGAGCAGAACCTGCCCGCGGTCGGGCGAGTCGAAGCCCGCCACCAGCCGCAGACAGGAAGTCTTGCCCGAACCCGACGGACCCAGCATCGCGAAGAACTCGCCGGGCGCGATCGTGAACGACACGTCATCGACCGCGCGCACATCGCCGAACACGCGCGAGACGCCGCGGAATTCGATGGCTGAGGTCATGTTGTGTGGGGACGGCGTTGTGTGGGGACAGTTGTTGTGTGGGGACAGATTTAAAGTCTGTCCCCACCCGTCTACTGTCCCCACTCGATCATTGTCCCCACCCGATTACTTACCGCCGATGATTGCCACGTAATCGCTGACCCAGCGGCTGTAAGGCACACACCCTTCGACGTTCGATGTGCACTTGGCTTCGGGCGTACGCCAGAAGGCAATCTTGTCGAAGTTTTCGATGCCGTTGGCCTTGCAGCCCTCGGCGCCTAACAGCTCATTGCCTTCGCAGGCCTTCGGAACCACGGGATTCGAACCGAACCACGCGGCCACGTCGCCCTGCACTTTCGGCGAGATGGACCACTCGAGCCACTTGTAGGCGCAATTCGGATGCCGCGCGCCGGCAGCGAGCATCGTGGTGTCCGCCCAACCCGTCGCACCTTCGACCGGCACCGTAGTGGCGACCTTCGCCTTGTTCATGAGCAACGTGTTGGCCTGGAACGGCCAGGAGCCCGAAGCGACGATGCCTTCGTTCTGGAAGTCCTGCACCTGGACGTTGGCGTCGTGCCAATAGCGCTGGATCAGCGGGTGCTGGCCACGCAGGACGTCGAGCGCCGCCGCGTATTGCGCCTCGTTGAGCTCGTACGGATCCTTGATGCCGAGTTCCGGCTTCTTGGCCTTGACGTACAACGCGGCGTCGGCGATGTAGATAGGGCCGTCATAGGCCTGAACACGGCCCTTGTTTGCCTTGCCATCGGGAAGCTTCTGCGGCTCGAACACCACCGACCAGGACGTGGGCGGCGTCTTGAAGGTCACGGTGTTGTACAGCAACACGTTCGGACCCCACTGGTAAGGCACGCCGTAGTGCTTGCCGTCGACGTAATGCCAAGCGGCCTGCTGCAGCCGGGGATCGATGGTGTTGTAGCTGGGCACGCGTCCGATATCGATGGGGATCACGGTGCCGCCGCGGATCAGCCGCAACGACGCATCACCCGACGCGGTGACCAGATCGTAGGGCGCATTGCCCGGCGGTGGCCAGGAAGCATCGCC
>DASQJS010000462.1:0-4094 GCA_035630995.1 Steroidobacteraceae bacterium
AGAACACCGACGTCGATGTCAACGCCAAGTGCGCCACGATGGGTGAGAAACTCACGGTGCGTCCGGGCTCGGAAGTGGTGGTGGCAATTGTCGTGCGCGATCCGTCCGGCACGAACTACTCGCCTTACACGTTTGCCAATCCGTCCTTGACGCAAGTCGGGATCACGCAGCCCCTCAACAAGCCGGTGCTCGATCACATCGACGTGATCGGCGGTTCGGTTACAGGCTACAAAGTGCCCGGTGCGGCTGACTACTCCGGCGAGTGGCCGCGGACCTGGATCAACAATCCGGACCTCGCCAATGTCCCCGAAGGCGCCAAGAACACCAGCGCGCAAATCATCCGCACCTTCGGCCAGGGAACCTGGAAATCTTCGCACGGCGACAAGCAGTACAAGACAATGGTGTTCCGACTGCGCAATCTGCAGAACTCGCAGTACCTGCGCCTGCGCGGCACCAACCTGCCGGCCTCGGTACCTTTCGAGACCGATGCCGACGGCAATCCGCTGGCGGACCTGTGGACCAACGCCACGGGAATCAATCCGACGCTGCCGGGTGGCGCGGACGGCGTTCCCGCGAATGCCAACTTGCGCATCCCCTGCAAACCGGTGGGCACGAACATCCCCGACACCGCCGTGACATACACCGGTACGGCGATCGACGGATGCCCGTCTCACCTGCCGGTCGTCGACGGCCAGAAAATGTCGGCCTACGACGTGGCGGCATGGGCGGACCTGTGGTTCTACAGCAATCCGGTATTCATCGAGGTGAAAGGCTCTTCGCTGGTCGCCGGCGTCAAGTAAGTCTCTGGTTAGGTCGAGTCCCGGCGCCGCGCGGCAACGCGCGGCGCTTTCTTGCATCTGAAGCGTAAGACACATGTCCACCACAATCCTGGTCAACGAGACGGCTCCTTCGGTCGCGCGCCCGAATTTTTCTCCTCCCACGTGGATGCGCGAACCGCTGCTGCACTTCATCGTGTTCGGCGCGATGCTGTTCGGCATCGACCACGTGCTCGCATCGCGCGAGGGTGACCCGCGCACCATCGTCATCGATGCGGAAGTGGATGCTCACGCGGTGCAGGTGTTCAAAGCCGCGCGTAATCGTGAGCCGAACAAGGAAGAGCTGTACGCACTTCGCAGGGTGTGGCTCGACAATGAAGTGCTGTACCGGGAGGGCATGGCGCTCGGGCTCGACAAGGGCGACAAGGCGATCCGCGAACGCGTGATCTTCAAGGCACTGAGCATGGTGGACGCAGGAGTGAAGCTGCCGCCGCTCGACGAGACTGTGCTGCGCAACTGGTTCGAAAGTCATCGGCAGAAATATGACGAGCCTGCGCGCTTCGATTTCGAGGAAGCGGTGATCGCGGGCGATCGTTCCGAAGCGGCGGCGCGGGCGTTTGCGACCGCCCTCAACTCCGGTGCGCCGGGCGACGTGCAAGCCGGTTTACGCGTGTTTACGGCACGCCCGCACGACAACATCGTTCAGAGCTACGGCGCGGAGTTTGCCACTGCGCTCGAAGCGGCGCCGGTAGGTGAGTGGCAGGCGCTGCCCAGCCGCGAAGGGTTACGCGTGATGCGACTCAAATCGATGACGCCCGCGCGGCCCGCGGTGTTCGAAGAGGTTGGCACTGCCGTGCACCAGGACTGGACGGATGCCGTGATGTCCGAACAACGCAGCGCGGCAGTGAGTGCACTGGCGCAAAAGTACACCGTGAAAGTGACGGGCCTGAAGCAATGAGACTGATCGCGCGCGTGGTCGCGCTGTTGTTGCTGACGATCGCGTCAAGCGGCGCCGTGGCACATGAGATGACCATGGCGGAAATGGAGCTGCGTGAAACACGCCCCGGAGAATTCCTGTGGCAGTGGGGTGCGAGCGGCAGCCGCCCCATCGCCGACGAGCTCACGCCCTCGTGGCCGGAGTCCTGCCGCAGCGAAGCCAATGTCCTGCGTTGTGGCGAATCCGGCCTCAGCGGCGTTTTGTCGATCGAAGGCGTAGGCGAGCGTTATTCCGCGGCGCTGGTAAAAGTGTTCTGGCGCGACGGCCAGAGCCGGGTCTACACGCTCACCGAGCGCCAGCCCGCCGTGCACTTGTACGGGTCGGCGGACGACAAGCGCGGCATGGGAGAAATCGCGCGCGCCTATCTCGCGCTCGGCATCGAACACATCCTGAGCGGCGTCGATCACCTGTTGTTCGTTGCCGCGCTGCTGTTCCTGGTCGGCTTTCGGCGCAAGCTGGTGTGGACCATCACCGCCTTCACGCTCGCGCACAGTCTCACGCTGGCCAGCGCCGCGCTTGGCTGGCTCACGCTGCGTTCGGCTCCGGTGGAAGCGACGATCGCGCTGTCCATCGTGCTGGTGGCCAGCGAAGCGTTGAATTCACGCGAGACGCTGTCGAAGCGCCTGCCGGCCGCGGTCGCGTTTCTATTCGGACTCGTGCACGGGCTGGGGTTCGCGGGCGCTCTCGCCGACATCGGCCTGCCGCAGAATCACCTGGCCACGGCGCTGCTCACTTTCAATATCGGCGTCGAGATCGGGCAGTTGCTGGCGGTGGCCGCGGTCTGGGCCGCGTGGCGCGTGGTTCGAAACTGGCGCCTTGCGGATTGGAGCCGCGTCCCGCTGCTCTACGGCATCGGTTCGCTTGCCGCGTACTGGTCGTGGTTGCGGGTCGCCGCGGTATTTAGTTAGGACACGCCATGGACAGACGCATACGTGTACTCATTGGCCTGTCGGCGGTTGGCCTTGTGGCAGCGGGGACTGTCTACTTCGTGACGCACCCGGCGGAATCCGTGGCGCGCATCCCGGCCGTGCCCGATCCTTCACCACGGGTCGCACCGACCGGCGCGATGCAACCGGTAGTTGCCCCTGCATCGGTTTCAACCGCGGCTTCGCCCGGCACTGTCGAGCAATGGATTGCGGATACTACGAGCGGCGATGCCGCGAAACGCGCCGCGGCCATCGCGGCGCTGGCCGAAGCGCCGAGAGCCACGGCGCTACCGGTGCTGGGGCGAATTCTCACCGACGGTGAACCACAAGTGGATCGTCCGCTGGCGCTGCGCTCGCTGCGCGATCTCGCGCTGAACCAGGGTGATGACGACGGTGCCATTCGCGATGCGGTTCGCCATGCGATTTATCACGGCGACGACTTCACCAGGGTCGAAGACGTTCAGGAAGTACTCGACATCATCGAGGAGTCTCAACTGGGTCAGCGATTGCCGAGTGCTTCCCAGCGCTGACCGCGCACGAACGTATCCATTGAATCGGCGCTGGAACCCGTGATGCGAATCCGGACGCGCCACTCGCCGACATGGATGAAGTAGAGACCTTCCAACGCCGGTGTTTTGGTGCCGACCTCTAAAATCAGCCTCGTGCCGGCCAGCGCTGGCGTCGCACTCAGCGGGAATGCGCCCTCGGACGTCAATAGACCCTCGGGCCGGCCTTCGAGCTCTGCTGCCGCTGCGGACTTCGCCAGGTACACATCCACAGAAGCCGTCATGCGAACGCCGTTCTCGACGCAAGCGTAGTACCCCACGGCGTCCGGTGATCCGGCGACGTCCTGCGGAATCCCGACGCGCTCATATTCACCGATCTTCTCGGGGAATACCCAGCCACTATCGTGATGCCAGTACGCGCCGTCGGCGACCGCATGGATGGGGTCGGCATGCGCTGGCTGGTGCGGCAGAAGCGCGAGCAGCGCGATCAGCGAAAGTTTCCGGTACATGGGGCGCAGCCTAAAGAAGCTGTGTTGCAGATTCATACCTGCGCGTGTATCTGTCGGCCCATGATCGCCGACATCGCCGTTCGTCTCGCCACGCTGTCCGAAGCCGCGGACATCGCCGCCATGTCACGCGACTACATCGAGCGGGGATTGCCGTGGACCTGGACGGAAGAGCGCGTGGCGCAGTCCATTCGCGACCCCGAGACCAACGTCGTGGTGGCCGGCGAGCACGGCGCCATCATCGGCTTCGGCATCATGTTCTACGCCAGCGACGACGCGCATCTGCTGTTGTTCGCCGTGCGCCGCGCTCATCAGCGCCGTGGCGTCGGCAGCGCCATCCTGCGCTGGCTCGAGGATGTCGCACGCGAGGCTGGTGCGACGCG
>DASQJS010000463.1:0-6605 GCA_035630995.1 Steroidobacteraceae bacterium
TGATGTGCATGAACGAAACGGACACCGGCGAACAGAACGTGCGCGATCTCGTGGGCGAAGTCGCCAACACCATTTCGGGCAATGCGCGCCGGGATTTCGGCCGCAACTTCGTGATCAGCACGCCGACCATCTGCGACCGCAACAATGCCGCCACGGCTGCCGCGACAACGGGCCGCTCGTTCGTCATTCCGATCAACTGGCGCAGCTACGCCGCGAACGTCGTGGTTTGCCTGCAGTAGTTAGCTGGCGCAACCGCCTTATCGATTCCGAGGGCGTTCGCCCACGGTCACTTCGCTTTCGAACGGCGCTGTTCCCCGTATTCCCGTGATCTTGATCTTCGCGCCCGGCTTGAAGTTGGCGATGCGCGTGAGCGTGTCCTGCGCGGTGGCAACCTTCGCTCCATTCACCGTGAGGATGATGTCGCGCGGCTCCATGCCTACGGTCGCGGCGGGGCTGCCCACGTAGAGCTTGGCGACCACCACACCCGGCTGCGCAAGATTGAATCGCCGCGCCTCGATCTGGTCGATGTCGGCCGGCACGATGCCGATCCAGCCGCGTACCACACGGCCCTTGGTGAGGATTTCGGACATCACGCCGCGCACCAGGTTTACCGGAATGGCGAACCCGATGCCTTCGACTCCCAGATTCTTGGCGAGGACCGCGGTGTTGATCCCGATCAGCTCTCCATCGGCATTGATCAGCGCGCCTCCGGAATTGCCGACGTTGATGGGCGCGTCGGTCTGGATGAAGTTTTCGAAGGTCGCCACGCCCAACTGACCGCGGCCGGTGGCGCTCACGATCCCCTGCGTGACCGTCTGCGACAGGCCCACCGGGTTGCCGATGGCGAGCACGATGTCGCCGACGCGCAGCCGGTCCGAATGGCCCAGCGGCATCACCGGTACGTTCGTTTTCAGATCAAGCTGGAGCACGGCCAGGTCCGTGTCCGGATCCCTGCCGACGATCTTCGCGTTGGCGATGCGTCCGTCGGCGAGCTGGGCGCGAATCAGATCGGCGGTGGCGATCACGTGATGGTTGGTGATCACGTGCGCGTCGCGATCCATGATGACGCCCGAGCCCAGGCTCTGTTCCAGGCGCTGCCGGTAGCGAGGCCGGGCATCGCCAAACAACTCTTCGATGGCGTTCGGCTGTATGCGCTCGGTCACGAGCCGGGCCGTATATATGTTGACCACTGCTGGCGCTGCCCGCTCGACCGCTTCCGCGTATGAGTTCACCGCCCTCGGGGTTTCCGGAGCCGGAGGCTGTTCAGCGGGCGCTGTATTGACGGCCGGGGCGGGGAGAGCGGGCTGCGGCGCGGGTGGGGGTGCCGGCGAGCGAGCAATAAGCTCCGGGCGCACCATCACGGCGACGAAGGCGGCAGCAAGTCCGATGATTGCTGAAACGGAAATGAAAGTCAGAAATCTCAGGAATGGTCGGGTCGACATGAGCCGGATAATCCTCATCGGCGGAAGGTCTTAGCGTTGATGCGCATGTGTATAATGCGCCGCCTCCCGGGGTCTCGCAGCGGCGCATTTTGCGCCCGCCCGCGCCGGGGTGTTATTCGATCCTGAGGTCAAGAATGAGCGATCACGCGGCCGACGATACCGTCCCCGAAGTCGATGAGAGTCGGCGCAAGTTTCTGATAGCGGCCACCGCCGGTACTGGTGCGGTAGGTGCGGTGCTGACCGCGGTGCCCTTCGTGGCTTCGTGGATGCCGTCGGAAAGTGCCCGCGCTGCGGGTTTGCCCACCGAGGTCGATCTGTCGAAGATCGAGCCGGGCCAGATGGCCACTTTCTTCTGGCGCAAGCAACAGATCTACGTGGTCAAGCGCACGCCCGAAATGCTGGCGTCGTTGTCCGCGCACGATCCGCAGCTCAAGGATCCGAAGTCCGAGGACTCGGAGCAGCCGCAATACGCCAAGAACGACGCGCGCGCGCTCAAGCCCGAGGTGCTGGTGCTCATCGGCACTTGCACGCATCTCGGTTGCCTGCCGAAGACGCGCTTCACGCCGGGTGATGCAACCGTCATGGCCAACTGGCCGGGTGGATTCTTCTGCCCCTGCCACGGTTCGAAGTTCGACCTCGCGGGGCGTGTCTTCCAGGGCTCGCCGGCGTCGGTGAATCTCAAGATTCCGCCATACAGTTTTGAAGGCGACAACAAGCTCGTCATCGGCGTCGATGCGCCCGCGAAAGAGGTGGCCTGATGTCCGCCACGATGGATAAGAGCGCCGGGGGTTTCCGCGCCTGGCTCAACAAGCGCCTGCCGGTCGACCAGTTCATGGCCGACCAGCTGACGGGCTACTACGCGCCGAAGAATTTCAACATCTGGTACTTCTTCGGTTCGCTGGCGCTGCTGGTATTCGTCATGCAGATCGTGACGGGCATCTTCGTCACGATGCACTTCAAGGCGGGTGAGACCACGGCCTGGAATTCCGTGCAGTACATGGTGCGTGAAGTGCCATACATGTGGCTCATCCAGCCCATGCACGCCGTCGGCGCGTCGTTCTTTTTCATCGTCGTGTACCTGCACATGGCACGCGCGTTCCTGTATGGAAGCTACAAGGGACCGCGCGAGTTGCTGTGGGTCATCGGCATGCTGATCTACCTCGCGCTCATGGCCGAAGCCTTCATGGGCTACGTCCTGCCGTACGGCAACATGTCGTACTGGGGTGCGCAGGTCATCATCAACCTGTTCGGCACCATCCCGGGCATCGGTCCGGACCTCGTGGAATGGATTCGCGGCGATTACGGCATCGGCGATGCAACGCTGACGCGGTTCTTCTCGCTGCACGTCATCGCTCTGCCGTTCATCATCGCGCTGCTCATCCTTCTGCACCTGGTCGCCCTGCGCCAGGTGGGTTCGAACAATCCGGATGGCATCGAGATCAAGGAAAACCTGGGCGCAGACGGCAAGCCGAAAGACGGCATCCCGTTCCATCCTTATTACACGCTCAAGGACATCGTCGGCGTTGGCCTGTTCCTGACCGCGTTCGCCATCGTCGTGTTCTTCGTGCCGACCTTCGGCGGCCTGTTCATGGAGGCGCCGAACTTCGAGCCGGCCAATCCGTCGTCCACGCCCGAGCACATCGCGCCGGTGTGGTACTTCACGCCTTACTACGCAATCCTGCGCGCGGTCCCTGACCAGAAACTCGGTGCATTGCTCATGGCGCTGTCGGTGGTGGCGTTCCTGTTCCTGCCGTGGCTCGACCGCGCCAAGAACAAGTCGATTCGTTATCGTGGCGTGGCATCCAAAATCCTGCTCGGCGTCTTCTTCGTCACCTTCCTGATGCTCATGTGGCTCGGCCTCAAGCCCGCCGACGGCATCTACGTGCTGCTGGCGCGCATTTTCACGACGCTGTACTTCCTATTCTTCATTCTGCTTCCGTTCGTCTCCAAGGCAGACGGCAACGGCCCGGTTCCCGATCGAGTGACCTACCATGCCCATTAAGTTTGCAAGTGTCCTCGGCGGTCTCGCGCTGTTGTTAGGCGCCGGCGCTGTTTCGGCCAACGAAGGCGGGCACGCCGGCTGGCAGCGCGAGGCGGACAATGAAATTTCGAACCTGCCGTCATTGCAGCGCGGCGCGCGCAATTTCATCAGCTATTGCTCGGGATGCCATTCGCTGAAGTTCGTGCGTTATTCGCGCCTCGCGGAAGACCTCAAGATTTCCGATTCGCTGCGCGACACCTACCTGGTGAAGCCGGGCAGCAAGTTCTCCGACTACATCAATGCCTCGATGCCCGCGGCCGATGCGCAGGAATGGTTTGGCAAG
This sequence comes from Steroidobacteraceae bacterium, assembly GCA_035630995.1. Taxonomy (GTDB): domain Bacteria; phylum Pseudomonadota; class Gammaproteobacteria; order Steroidobacterales; family Steroidobacteraceae; genus CADEED01. The sequence continues at coordinate 3,767 of DASQJS010000463.1, forward strand.
CCGCCGCCGGACCTGTCACTGGCGGCGCGTTCCCGCGGCAGCGACTGGATCTTCAATTTCCTCACCACCTTTTATGCGGATCCGAACAGCCGCCAGACCGGGGTGAACAACCTGCAGCTGCCGGGCACGGCGATGCCGCACGTGCTCGCGAGCGTGCAGGGTGTGCAGAATGCCGTCTGGACCGCTGTCGAGCACAAGGGTGAAGACGGCAAGGCGGCGGTGTTGCCGGAATTCAAGGCGTTCGAGCCGGGTGTGGTTGGTAGCCTCAACAAAGAGCAGTACGACGAGTTCGCGCGCGACATCGTGAACTTCCTTCAATACGCCAGCGATCCCACTCAGGTCGAGCGCCAGAGCATGGGTATCTGGGTAGTGTTGTTCCTTCTCATGTTCACGGGCATCGCGTACATGTTGAAGAAGGAATACTGGAAGGACGTCCGCTGAGCCGCCGGACGCGCCTTCGCCGGAAGATTCAACGCGCCGTGGTGCGTGGAGGGCGGATTGTCTAACCGCCGTGCAACGATGACGCTGTTCTCGGCGCCCGATGACCCGTGGAGTCATCGCACGCGAATCGTGATCGCGGAAAAGGCGATCGAGATCGAAATCGTCGACGTCGCGCCGGGGAAATATCCCGAAGACCTGCTCGACCTCAATCCTTACCACACCACGCCGACCCTGATCGATCGCGACCTCGTGCTCTACGATTCACGCGTGATCATGGAATATCTCGACGAACGTTTTCCGCATCCGCCGCTGATGCCGGTGGATCCCGTATCGCGCGCCCGAGCACGCCTGGCGCTCTACCAGATCGAGCACGACTGGTATGACCTGGCCCGCAAGATGGACGCGCCCGGCTCCAAGGACATGGCCCAGCTGCGCAAGGTCCTGCGCGACAACGTGCTTGGCAGCGCCGATCTCTTCAAGCTCAAGCCGTTTTTCCTGTCGGATGAGTTCTCGATGGTGGATGCGACCATTGCACCCATCCTGTGGCGGCTGCCACGATATGAAATCGATCTGCCACCGCAGGCGCAGCCCATCCTGAAGTACGCCAGCACCATCTTTTCGCGCCCGGCATTTCGCGCCAGCCTGTCGGAAAACGAGCGGGAGATGCGGCTCGCATGAACGATCGCGCGCGCAATTCCAAGCGCCCGTATCTGATCCGCGCCATGCACGGCTGGATGATGGATAACGGCGAGACGCCTCACGTCATCGTCGACGCAGAGAAGCCCGGAGTCGAAGTACCTCGCGCCTACGTCAAGGACGGCAAGGTGGTGCTCAATCTCTCGTCCACCGCAACACAGCGGCTGGTCATGGGCAACGACTGGATCGAGTTCGAAGCGCGTTTCGCCGGCATGGTGCACCACGTGAGAATTCCCGTGAGCACGGTGCTGGGGATTTACGCGAGGGAAACCGGCGAGGGCATGGTGTTCTCGGAGCAGGACCTCGGTCCCGAGCCGCCGACCAAGCCTGCGTCGCCCGAAGACGGCAGCCGCCGTCCGCAACTCAAGGTCGTCAAGTAGTTAGCTTCGCCTGAGTTTCCCGAGAGCCGCCTCGTAGACCGGCGCGGCTTCGTGGAAGTCCGAAATGGTGGTGCCCAGATCGCGCGCCAGGCCGTCGGCAATGCCGTATATCCAGCCATGCACATGCAGCTCCTGGCCGCGTTCCCAGGCGTCGCGCGCGATGCTGGTCTGGCAGACGTTCTGCACCTGTTCGATGACATTGAGCTCGCACAGCCGGTCCGACGCGACGTTCTCGCTCGCACAGGTCTTGAGGCTGTGGTGATGTTTCTCGTGCACGTCCTGCACGTGCCGCAGCCAGTTGTCGGCGAGCCCGACCCGCGCGCGCCGCATCGCCGTCTGCACGCCGCTGCAGCCATAGTGCCCGACCACGAGTATGTGCTTGACCTTCAGGATGTCGACCGCGAACTGCATGACCGACAGGCAGTTGAGATCGGTATGCACCACCATGTTGGCAATGTTGCGGTGGACGAAGATGTCGCCGGGCAGCAGGCCGACGATCTGGTTGGCGGGCACGCGGCTGTCAGCGCAGCCGATCCAAAGGTAGGTGGGCGATTGCTGGCGGGAAAGCTTGGTGAAAAATTCAGGGTCCTGACGAAGGATGCCTGCGGCCCATTCACGGTTGTTCTTGAACAGCTCATCGAGCGTTTTCATGTGGCCGCGACCTTAAACGGCTGCGCCTCGTTTGGCAAAATAATCGGGACATTCCTCTTTTGCTTGGAAAAGGGGACGGGGCTCGTATGTGGATGGTCGAGCGACGGGCGGCCCTGCATGCGATGAGACTCGCTTTTCGCCGGGCCCTTCGTTCAGGGTGGCATCGCCAGTTTGCGGGCCGCCGACACACGCGAAGACACTCTGGCGTAGTTTGATTTGAAGATGGCGAAGAGTCCTGAAGACGCGGAGATCGGCTTCGTGCCTAGCGAGGCCAGGTATCCCGGCCCGCTCGCTCATCGCATGCAGGGCCACCCGTCGCTCGATCGTGCACCGACGCGTCGCCGCTCCGTTCGCCAGAAAAAGAGGCGTGTAACCCCACGCTGTGGGAAGACCTCAAGTCCGTGCGCTTCTTTTCTTACCACCGCAGCAGGAAAGCGGGGCGCGGTTCGGTGACGTATGAGCCCCAGCGAGCAGTCCGCGCACAGGAGCTGAGAGAGCGGGCCGGGATACCTGGCCTCGTTAGGCACGAAGCCGCCTCTCCGCATCATCAGGACTCTCGCTTCCGGTCCTCACAACCGCACGAAAGTGTCATTGCGTGTGGCGGCGGCCCGCAATCCAGCGATGCCACCCTGAACGAAGGGCCCGGCGAAAAGCGAACGAAATCCTGTGCG
>DASQJS010000464.1:0-6140 GCA_035630995.1 Steroidobacteraceae bacterium
AAGCCCATCACCAACGATCAGAAGCGCGGCATCCGCCAGCACTTCTGGGCGTTCGACAACAAGCACGTGTTGTACATCCAGGACGAGGGTGGTGACGAAAACTTCCACGTCTACGCCGTGGACGTCGTGGCCGGCACGCAAAAGGACCTCACGCCTTACAAGGGTGTGCGCGCCGAGATCATGGGACTGTCGTGGAAGAAGCCCGGCGTCATCGCCGTGGGCCTCAATGATCGCGTACCCGAATGGCACGACGTGTACGAAGTGGATCTCAACACCGGCACTCGCGTGCTGGTCGAGAAGAACACACAGGAGTTCGCCGGCTACAACCTCGACTTCGATCTCAAGCCGCGCATCGCCTCGAAGAACGACGCCGACGGCACGGAGCTGCTGCGCCGCGTGGGCGACAAGTGGGTGAGCATGCTGCGCATCGGTCAGCCGGATTCGCTGACCAGCGGCCTCATCGGCATCGAGTTCTCCGGCAAGACGGCGCTGCTGCAATCTTCGGTGGGCCGCGACAAGGCCGCGCTCGAGCGCGTGGATCTCGCCACCGGCAAGACCACGTTGATCGCCGAGAGCAAGTTGGCGGACCTCGAAGACGTCTGGCTCGAGCCCAAGACGTTCAAGCCGCAGGCGTACATCGTCAACTACCTGAAGCCGGAAATCACCGCGCTCGATCCCGCGATCAAGAAGGACGTGGATTTCCTCACCAAGGAGCTCGGCGACGGATTCGGCGTCGGCAACCGCACGCTGGACGACATGTTCTGGTCGGTAACCACCGACGATGCGCTGGCTCCCGCGTCCACCTACATCTATGACCGCAAGGCCGGCAAGGTAACCAAGCTGTTCGACCAGCGGCCGGCGCTGAGCAAGGCGCCGCTGGTGCCCATGCAGGCGCTCGAGCTCAAGGCGCGCGACGGCCTCACGCTGGTCTCCTATCTATCGCTGCCGCCGGGCTCCGACAAGAATGGCGACAATGTTCCGGATTCGCCGGTGCCGCTGGTGCTCAACGTGCACGGTGGCCCGTGGGCCCGTGATGGGTACGGCTTCGACAACGAGCACCAGTGGTTGGCCAACCGTGGTTACGCTGTGCTCGCGGTGAACTACCGTGGCTCCACCGGCTTCGGCAAGGGATTCATCAACGCGTCCAACAAGGAGTGGGCGGGCAAGATGCACGACGATCTGCTGGACACCATCGACTGGGCGGTCAAGCAGAAGATCACCACCAAGGACAAGGTTGCGATCTACGGCGGCTCGTATGGTGGTTATGCCACGCTGGTCGGCGTCACGTTCACGCCCGACACGTTTGCGTGCGGCGTCGACATCGTCGGCCCGAGCAACCTCAACACCTTGTTAGGCTCCATCCCGCCGTACTGGAAGGCGTTCTTCGAAGAGTTCGCCACCCGCGTCGGCGATCCGCGTACGGAAGAGGGCAAGAAGCTGCTCAACGACCGTTCGCCGCTGTCGCGAGTGGATGCCATCAAGAAGCCGCTGCTGATTGCGCAGGGTGCCAACGACCCGCGCGTGAAGCAGGCCGAGGCCGACCAGATCGTGAAGTCCATGAAGGACAAGAACCTGCCCGTCACCTACGTGCTGTATCCGGACGAAGGCCACGGCTTCGCGCGGCCGATGAACCGCACGTCGTTCTACGCCGTTGCCGAAGGATTCCTGGCGCAGTGCCTGGGTGGCCGTTACGAGCCCGTCGGCAATGACTTCAAGGGCGCCACGCTCAAGGTGCTCGAGGGTGCGCAGTACGTGCCCGGCCTCGTCGAGGCCCTGAAGTAAGAAACACGGTGCCGGGTGGGGAAAGTGGGGAGTCGACGCGACTCCCCACTTTCCCCACCCGGCACCTTCTTCCAAACGGCAAGAAGTCTCAGCGGCGACGAAATCTTGCGCCGGGTTGATTGTCGGCCGCCGTCGCCGGCGGTACGTTCGCGTCATGGCTGCCGTCGTCCGCAACCGCTTCTATGCCGTCGTCGCGCTGGCGCTGGCGCTAGTCGTGTTCGCCGGCTTCGCGCGCACGTACTACTTCCGCGCCTGGTTCGACGTGCCGCCCATCACCGTGCTGCTGCATCTGCACAGCATCGCGTTCACCGCCTGGTTTGTGCTGTTCATCATCCAGACGCGGCTCATCGCCGCGCAGAACTACCGTACGCACATGCAGCTCGGCATAGCGGGTGTGGTGCTCGCCGTGATCGTGACGATTCTCGGTTTCGCCACCGCCATCCTGTCGGCCGACGCGCCGCGCGTGCGTCCCATGGGAATGAATTCCCAGCAGTTCGTGCTCGTACCGATGGTGGGTATCGCCTACTTCGCCGTCTGCGTGGCGCTGGCAATCTCATTTCGCCGCCGCGCCGATCTTCACAAGCGCTTCATGATGCTGGCGATGATCGCCGTGCTTGGACCGCCTGTCGCGCGCCTGATTTTCGTGACTCAAACCGGCAAATATTTCGCCGCGATACAACTGGCCGTGTCCGCGGCCTTCGTAGCCTGGTGCCTCGTGAGCGACTGGAGGAAATACCGTATCGTCCATCCTGTCTACGCGATCGGCGGCGCCATCCTGCTCATCAGCATGCCGTTGCGCGCCATGATTGCGCGGACGCCGCAATGGGAGAGCGTCGGGCGGTGGTTCGCGGGAATGTGAGCTAGCTGCCGGGTGGGGAGTGGGGAGTGGCTGCCACTCCCCACTCCCCACCCGGCACCTTCCGTTGCGTACAGCCTCGCGGCCGCTGCGCGGGATTGCAGTGACTGAGCGGGCGGTGGCATTCGCATCTTCCTACAGCCCCAATCGTCTGCTATCCGTCCGCAAATTTACCTGGTGTTGCGCACTCGTCTGACACGCGCAACTCATGTTCCACGCTTGGTTCACGCCCTGGAATTTGCTCTCCTGTTGACGCGCACTAGTTTGTGCGTTCATTCAGGGAAGCAATATGAAAACCCTCTATTTCTGCGTCATCGCGATGGCGGCGGGAGCGTCTTCCTTTGCCCAGACCACCGTACCCGCTGCACCGAGCCTCACGGTGGGCGCGGAGATCAAGGGATTGCGCTTCGACTGGGAACCCGTCGCTGGCGCAAGCTGGTACCAGCTCGAGTTCAAGGCGAATGAAAACGCCGATTTCGTCCAGCAAGATGACGATTTCGATGCGTCGGTCACCTCGACACGCTTTCGTTTCCCATTGCACCTGTATTTCTGGACGCCTGCGCGTTATCGCCTCGCGGCCTGCAACAGCGCGGGCTGCACGCGCTCGGCGGAAGTCCCGGTGTCATCGCTGCGCCGATTCGCCGTCGGCTACTTCAAACCGGCACAGACGGTGATCGGACAACAGTTCGCCGCGGATACGGATCTTTCAGGCACTGGCCGGGATTTCGTCAGCGCGGCACCAGGCGATTTCATTCCCACCACCAGTGGCCCACGTGCTGGCGGCGCCATCTATCTGTTTCGGTTCAACGGCGGCGTGTGGAGGCAGCGTGTGCGGCTCTTCCCCACGATCCCACCGTTCATCGAAGGCAGCAACGAGATGAAGGTGGCCATCAGCGCCGATGGAAACACCGTCGCGCTCGGCATGCCGAACTACTTCCACGAGGAATTCGACGAACAAAGCGGCGAAGTGTTCGTGTTCAAGTTCAATGGGTCCAACTGGATTCGCACGCGAATCCGCGCGGGCTCGCGCGGCCTGTTTGGCAGATGGGTGGGGCTCAGCGACGCCGGCGACACGCTGGCGATTGCGCACGGAGAGAATTCAAACCCGTCGTTGCCGCCCAAGATCGCCATCTACAAACTCGTGGACGGCGCCTGGCAGCCCGTGCGCGACATCGGAAACAGATTCGGCCGCACGGAGTTCTGCAACCAGGGGGTGCTGAGCGGCGATGGCTCGACGGTCGCGGAGTCCTGCGAGGAGGGTCCGGTGGGAACGACTCCTGCGCGCGTTTACATACGCACGCATTCGGGAACCAACTGGACCACGCGTGTGGATCTGCCGTTGCAGATGTCCGTTGGCAGCGAGTTCGGATACGGGCACAACGGGATCGCGATCGACTCCACCGGCAACACGGTCGCGGCGCAAATCTTTGCGGCGAGCGGACCTAATCCACAGGTCGGGCCATCGGAAGTTCACGTGTTCGAGCGGGAAGACGGCGTCTATGAGAAGGAGGCTGTGTTGACGCCAGGTGCCTGGCGGAACAATACCCAGCGCGGCTTTTTTGGCCAGAGCATCTCGATCAGTGGCAACGGTGCAGTCCTGGCGGTTGGAGATCCCTGGGATAACGGGCTTGGGAATGGGCCGCGTGCGGCACCGTTGAACCCCGGTTCGTCGCGTACCGGCGCCGTCTATGTGTACCGGTACTACGACGACGAGTGGTGGTTGTACAACATGGCCAAGCCTAACTACCACCCGGACAATGCCCCCTACCTCACGTACGGAAGTGACGTGGAGCTCAATGCCAACGGCATCGCAATGATTGTGGGTGAAGGCGGCGAAAGCAGCGATGCCGAGGGCATCGCTGGCGGCTGGAGCAACATCAGGGCCCCTGGCTCCGGAGCGGTCTGGTTGTATTGAAGAATTCGAGCGCGCCGCCGGAGCTCCGGCGGCGCCATCCCGCTCATCCGCGTTCCTGTGTGGTTCTTGATCGCGCAGACGCCCGCGTGGGAACATGTCGGCCAGTGGTTAGCCGGCATGGAAAAAGGTATACGCCTGAAAGTCTCATCCACGTTCTTCTCTATCTTCTTCGCGTCGGCCGCCATGGCTGGCGGCGCGAAGCAAACATCCACTCTTCCTGATCCCGTCAAGCTGGCAGAGCAGGTGACGACCGGCAGCGTCGACCTGGAAACCTTCGACTTCGCCGGCGCCGGATACTGGCAGCTTCCCCAGGCGGATCGCTCTTCCTGGTGGCAAGGCGTCGCCGCGGCACTTCGCCTGGGGCTGCCGGCCACCGGCAACGAATGTTCCGCGGAGTCCCAGCGCCAGGGTGCGTCCATCGCCTGGCTGATGCTGCTCCTGCAAGCGCCGGACGCAGATGAGTGGACTAAAATCACGCAGCTTCTGCGCAAGCAGCTGACAACACTCGATGCCGCGCTGGCGGCGGCTGCACCCGCTGCGAAACCCAATGCGGATCCCCGCGTCACGGAGTTGTTAGCCCGCTACGCGCGCGACCAGGCCGTGCGCGAGGTGTTCATCGAGAAGAAGTGGACCGAGGGCATGCCGCCGCTCGCAGTCAACAACTGGCCGCCCGCCTTCATCTCGCGCATGACGGCAATCGATTGCTCGAACACCGCGTGGCTCAAGACACAGCTCAAGGAGATCCACTGGTTCGACATTCCGACCTACGGCGTCGAGGCTGACAAAGCCGCCTGGCACCTCTCGACGAGCGCCGTGCCCAACTCGGCATGAAGCCCATCGCCAAGCACGCGCTGGACGTGTGGCGCGAGTCATGTCCGAAGTGACGTCAAAACGGGCCTGACCTCGCCCCGATTTCACAATCGGCGGCTCCAACAGCGGTTTTCGGGCGTTTTCTACGACTCTTCTTTGACTTCTTCGCCCCCGTCCTTACACTGCCGCCCATCCGACCTCTGGCAGTAAGCCGCCTCAAAACGGCCGACCCTCGAGGAGCTCCTGAAATTCAGGAAATGGTGTTAGCCGGCGTAAGTTCCGGTGCGATTTCGAACGCAATGGCGATCTGCCATTCACGCGCTCGGGCTCCAACCCATTTCCGCAATGAGGTTGTCAGATGTCCGCCGCCGCCGCTCCCAGAGAACTCAATACCTACCGCAAGTACTGGGCCAGTCGTTTCGGCACCGCGCCGTTCCTGCCCATGTCGCGCGCGGAGATGGACGAGCTCGGCTGGGATTCCTGCGACGTCATCATCGTCACCGGCGATGCGTACGTGGATCACCCCAGCTTCGGCATGGCCATCATGGGCCGGTTGTTGGAGGCGCAGGGCTTTCGAGTGGGCATCATCGCGCAGCCTGATTGGCAGAGCGCCGAGCCCTTCAAGCAGTTAGGCAAGCCGAATCTCTTCTTCGGCATAACCGCCGGGAACATGGATTCCATGGTGAACCGTTACACGTCGGACAAGCGGATTCGTTCCGACGACGCGTACACACCCGGCGGCGTCGGCGGCAAGCGGCCGGATCGCAGCGTCGTCGT
>DASQJS010000465.1:0-5835 GCA_035630995.1 Steroidobacteraceae bacterium
ACCGTGCACCGCTCAGCGAGGCCGGCTGCGACGATGTTCTTCGCCACGTAGCGGGCCATGTAGCAGGCGGAGCGGTCAACTTTCGTCGGATCCTTACCGGAGAAGGCGCCGCCGCCGTGCGGGGCCGCGCCGCCGTACGTATCAACGATGATCTTGCGGCCCGTGAGACCGCAGTCGCCCTGCGGACCACCGATCACGAAGCGACCGGTCGGGTTCACGAGGTATTTGATGTTCTTGGCGATCGTCTGCCCGGCGAGCACCGGCTTGATGATCTCTTCGATCACGGCCTGCTCGATGTGCTTGTGCTCCACGTCCGGGTGATGCTGGGTCGAGAGCACGATCGTGTCGATTTCCGACGGCTTGCCGTCGACATACTTCACCGTGACCTGCGACTTCGCGTCCGGGCGCAGCCACTTGAGTTTGCCATTCTTGCGCAGCTCGGCCTGCTTCTCGACCAGGCGGTGCGAGAGGTAGATAGGCAGCGGCATGAGGCCTTCGGTCTCGGTGCACGCGTAGCCGAACATCATGCCCTGGTCGCCGGCGCCCTGTTCGAGGTTCAGGCCCTTGCCTTCATCGACGCCCTGCGCGATGTCGGGGGACTGCTTGTCGTACGCCACGAGCACGGCGCAACCCTTGTAGTCGATGCCGTAGTCGGTGTTGTCGTAACCGATCTTCTTGATGGTGTCGCGAGCGACCTGCTGGAAGTCGACGACCGCGCTGGACGTGATCTCGCCCGCGAGTACCACGAGACCGGTGTTGCACAGCGTCTCTGCGCCCACGCGCGAGAACTTGTCCTGCGCGAGAAGCGCATCGAGCACGGCGTCGGAAATCTGGTCCGAAACCTTGTCCGGGTGACCTTCTGAAACCGACTCTGACGTGAAATGGAAGCTGCTGGACATACGATCCTCTTGCTGATTGCGCTAACTGGCGGCGCCCAATTCTTTATAAGGATGGGGTGCGCCGAAGGCTGACGCGTATTGGTCCGCGAATTCCGCCCTGGTGAATGTGTGATTCTGCGTGCCGCGCACGGCGATCTTGATGGCGCCCATGAGCGACGCAATACGCCCCGTGGTTTCCCAGTCGAGACCGCGAAGAATGCCGTGAATCAGGCCGGCGCGATAGGCGTCGCCGCAACCCGTCGGATCGAGCGCTTCCCGCGCCTTGGCGCAGGGAATCTCGTAAGTGCGCCCGTCGGCATGAATGGTGGAACCCTCGCTGCCGCGCGTGACGATGAGCGCCTTCACGTGCTTCATGACGTCCGCAACGCTCCAGCCGGTGCGCTCCTGCAGCAGTGCCCACTCATAGTCGTTCAGTGCCAGCCAGTCCGAGATGGAAATGAAGCGCTTGAAATCGTCGCCGGCAAACAGCGGCATGGCCTGGCCCGGATCGAAGATGAACGGGATGCCGGCAGCCTTGAACTGTTCGGCGTGCTGCAGCATGCCTTCACGGCTGTCCGGAGCGATAACACCAATCGATATACCGTCATTCGCCGGCACCTTGATGCGGTGCGAATGGTTCATGGCGCCCGGATGGAACGCGGTGATCTGGTTGGAATCCAGGTCCGTCGTGATGAATGCCTGCGCGCAATGCTCTTCGGGGATGGTCACGAGATATTTCTCGGACATGCCGACCTTGTGCATCCAGTCGCGATAAGGCTGGAAGTCGCGGCCGATGCCGCCCATGGGGTAGCCGGTTTCGCCGAGAAGCTTCAGGTTGTACGCGATATTGCCCGCGCATCCGCCGAACTCCCGGCGCATCTGTGGAACCAGAAATGCCACGTTCAGCATGTGCAACCTGTCGGGAAGGATGTGCGCGCGGAAACGGTCGGGGAACACCATGATGGTGTCGTACGCGACCGATCCACAGATGAGTGCGCTCTTGTCTTTACCCGGCATGCCAATGGGTTACGCGTGAGAAATGGGGGCGCAAAGATACTCGAAACATGTCGTGGTTGCTCGGCCGCGATGGAGGGCCAGCCGAAATCCCGCGCGACCGGCCACCTGGCACCGTAAGTGTATGAAAGAGAAGAATTATTTCTCTCCGAGTCCAACCGGATGTGCGGCGGCATCCTGAACGCCACTCATATCTATGGCTCCCGGGCGGTCCAGGCGTTATGGAAAACGGTCAAGTCCGCGGTGGTGGAGTGCCGGTGGACTCGAGCGATCCGGGAGGTGGCTTGGGGGCGGAGTCTTCCTGAGCCGGCGCTGGCGGCACGGGCGCCGCAACTTCGGGAGCCGGCGGCGCCGCGCCGTCGGGTCGCGTCACCTTTCGGGCGCGGGCCCTGATGTAGTGCCGCAAGGCATCGAGCTCACGATCGCTGAGTTCTTCGAACTTGGGCATTCCCTTGATCTCGACTCCACCGCGCACCACGCTGGCAAACGATGGAGCGACGAGTGGCGAGAGCGACGCACGCAGGTCGGGCGCACCGCCACCAGCAACCGCACCCGCGCCGTGACACCACTGACACTTCGTGAAGAGTTCCGCGCCCTCTTTCGCCAGCGCTTCATCGACGACGAGATCGCCGCCGTCGACGGGTGTCGCGAATGTCGGACCCGGCGTGGGCGGCAGCGAACCGGCACCATCGAGTACGAACGTGAGCAGGCGCCGCGGATGCGCGCGTGAATCCCAACCGAATCGCGCGGATATCGCACCGAGGCTTCCAGCCGTTCCCTGCGTGGGTCCGTTGAGTATCGAGATGTACTGACGCTTTCCGATCGCGAAGCTGATCGGCGCGCCCAGTGCCGCCGTGGCGGTATAGAACGCCCAGGCGCGACGGCCATCTGCCGCGGAATACGCGGTGAGATAACCATCTGCCTGTCCCTGAAAGACCAGCTCGCCGGCAGTCGAGAGCACGCCGCCGCTGAACGCGCCCGGGGTCGGCACGGCCCACAGCGGCTGCTGCTTGACCGGATCCCACGCAACCAGCGCGCTCTTGCCGGCATCCACCGGCGCATCACCGACGTTCGATGCCGTCAACTCCGTGGTGGGCACATAGGTGAGGCCGGTTTTCGGGCTGAACGATTGCGCAAAATGGTTGTGCGCGCCCATGCCCAGCTTCTTTACGGAGATCGCCTTGCCGCTGGCGCGATCGAGCACGTGGAAGGAACCGTCTTTCGGCGCGTAGAGGATGACATTGCGCGGCGCCCCTGCGATGGCGACCGTGGCCAGCGTGATGTCGGTGGAACCGTCGCATTGCAGGTGATCGCCCGGCGCGGAATCGTAGTGCCACTCCATCGCGCCGGTATCGGCGTTGAGCGCCACCACGCTGCAGGCGAAAACATTCTTCGCGGCATCGGCACCACGCGCGTTACCGGTCCCTACATACACGCGGTTGTTTTCCGGGTCGTACGTAATGGCGTTCCAGACTGCGCCCCCGCCGCCCTGCGTCGACCAGCTCCACGAGGGTTGGCCGCTGACGACATCGAATGTGCTCACGCGGCCGGGCGTCGTGCCCGAATCACCGAAGCCGATTGCAACCTTGCCCTTGAAGACGCGCGGCGCACCGGAAATGAAGGTGGCGTCGTTCGGATCGAGCGTGGGCGTGCTCCACAAGGCCGCGCCCTTCTTCGCGTCGAGCGCAATGAGGCGGCCATCGTGCGTGCCGACGAACAGCCGTCCCGTGGAGTACGCGAGGCCGCGCACGCCTGCGCCGGCGCGTAACTTCTTTCCAGCGACCTGGGTGACGCCTGGATCGTACTTCCACAGGACTTTGCCGGTCAGCGCATCGACGGCATAGACCATGCTGTAACCGGCCGCGACGTAGAGCACGCCGTCGACCGCCAGTGGCGTGGACTGCGCGTTGCCCACGTCGAGATCGAGCGTCCACGCCAGGCGCAGGCGCCCGACCGTCGCGCGATTGATTTCAGTGAGCGGGCTGTAGTGGGTGTCGCCGACGCTGCGGCCGATAGACGCCCAGTTACGGGCGTCGAACTCGGGGTTCAGCGGAGATTGATTTGCCGCGGTCGCCACCGCGGCACCAAGGAGCAATGCAGCGGCGAAGGCGAAACGCAAGCGACGATGAATCAGCCGGCGGCAGGGGCCGCTTCAGGGAACAGCGGCGCCGCCGTCACCCGGCCCTTGAAATCGAGCCACTGGTGATTGGCGTAGTCGTACAACTTGCAGGTGCGCACGGTTGCCCAGTAACGCTTCCAGTTGAGTACGTAGACTCGCGCGAGCTGCGGAACGGCATCCTTCAGCGCCGCTTGCGCCGCGCGCAACCGATACAGCGGCACGCCGGTGTTCACGTGGTGAGCGCCGTGCTCGAGGATGTCGTGCAGGATGCGGCCGAGGGCCTTCGGCACGACCACGTTGATGGTGGTGGTGATGAACCCCAGGCGCTTCTGCCATTCGTCACGCTTGTCGAACCAGGCGACTTCCGGGTGCGTGTGCTGCACGTAGATGACCCAGCCAATGATGCAGTTGAATGTCAGGAAGGGCAGGACGAAGCCGCAGAGCAGTGTCCAGGTGACGGAGTGGTTGTCGTAGACGGCCCAGAGAACCAGCGCGGTGATCCACGCGGCGCCCACGCCTAACACCAGGACGTTGTCCCAGATGAAAATCGCGCGACGCACGCCCACGTGTTTCTTGCTGGGGAGAATGAGCTTCTTCCACCACATTTCGATCGTGTAGTAGAGGCCCTGGCCGAAACCGGAGCGATAGATGCGCTCGAGCCCGCGACGGATTTTCGAAGCCGCCCGCCACTCTTCGGCGGACAGCGGCACCCAGACCTGGTCGCGGCCCTTGAGGTTCGTGAACCCGTGGTGAGCGACGTTGTGGCCCACATCCCAGAGCGAGAACGGAGTCAGTGAGGGCAGGAAGGCGATGCGGCCCACGATCTTGTTGAGCCAGTCGTACTTGGTGTAGCTGCCATGGCAGGCGTCGTGGCCGATGACGAACAACCGCGCGATGGCGATGGCGGCCGGGACCACCATGAGTCCTTTCGCCCACCAGGCCTCGAACACACACGCACCGACGATGGCGGCACCGAGGAATGCGAGATCGAACAGCAGGCGCAGCACGGGAAGGAATGAATCGCGGCGCAGGTATTCCTGCATCACTACGCGAACGGTGCGCCTGGCATCGGCGCGGCCAGAATCGGATTTCAAAGGAGACTGGGGGGCTTCGGTCATAAGTTGGCCAAGACTATACGAAACAAACGCTTCAACCAACGAGTTCCGCGTCATTTTGGACCTACGTCGCACAAGAAAAACCGGCATTCCGGGCCCCGGACAAGCGACCGTCTTACACGTTGTGTCGAAGCGTTGTGGCGTCGACACGAATCGCATTTGCACCACACACCCTCTGCGGGTTTCTCGCACGCCGGAATTGACTGGGCGTCCACTTTACTGGATGTTTCGTCCACTATGCAGGATATCAACGCCCGGATCGCCGGCCGGGTGCGCGCACTGCGTGCCGAATCGGCCATGAGCCTCAAAGCACTCGCCACCCGTTGCAACGTCAGCCGCTCGATGATCTCGCTGGTGGAGCGCGGCGAAACCAGCCCGACCGCGGTAATCCTCGAAAAGATAGCCACCGGCCTCGGATGCACCCTCGCCTCGCTGTTCGATGACGGCAATGCGCCCGCGAATCCGGTCTCGCGCGGTGCTGAACGTGCCTCGTGGAAAGATCCGCAATCGGGATACGTGCGCCGGAACATCTCACCACCGAACTTCCCCTCGCCGATTCGCATCGTCGACGTGGCTTTTCCGGCCGGCGCGCGCGTGTCCTACGAATCCGGTGCTCGCGACTCGGGCGTAGCGCAGCAGATCTGGGTGCAGCAGGGCGCAATTGAAGTCACCGTCGGCAAGGTGACGCATCGACTGGCCGAGGATGACT
>DASQJS010000466.1:0-13342 GCA_035630995.1 Steroidobacteraceae bacterium
TTCCAGCAGCTGGTGCAGTTGCACTTGTTGGTCCCCTGCGCCAGATCGATGTCGGCCTCGAACTTCACCGCACCGCAATGACAACTTCCACGGTAGGTTTTCAACATTGCCCATCCCTCACGGTTTGATGAGATACGTGTAGAGCACGCTGTCGATGAGCTGCCCATCCTTGGTGACACTGTTGCGCCTTACTGCCTCGCGCACAAATCCGATTTTATCCAGCACGCGCATCGAAGCAGGATTCCACTCGAACACCGGCGCTTCGAGGCGCGCGAACCGCGCATCCTGCCTGAGATGCTCGAGCATCACGCGGCCTGCTGCCGTCATGATGCCGCGGCCCCAAAACGACTCACCCAGCCAGTAGCCGAACTGCGCCGTGCGCACGAAGATGCCCTCGCCCGCCCGCGCGCCTATCCCGCCGACGGCCACGCCGTCGACCTCGATTGCGAAATTGATGCTCCGCCCGGGACTGTTCGCGATTCGAAACCACTGGTCGGCGTCGGCGTCGGTATACGGATGTGGAAATACGTCGGCGAGGTTGCGCCAGACGCGGTGATTGTTGGCGTTGGCGACAAGGCTGGCCTTGTCGGCCGGCACCCAGGGCCGCAACACACACTCGTTCAAAGCCGTCGCCAATCGCATGCGGCCCCCGTGAATGCCAGGGACGCAATGATGGCCGAGAGTGGGCCGGTTCGACTAGGAGGTTCTTCGCGGCGGCGAATTGCGCGCGGCCGGGCGGCGCTGGCGTGAGTCCCGCAGGCGCGGACGGCTGCTCGCCCGCAGGCCGCGTACCGTGGAGCGGCACAACACGCCGGCACGCGTGCGCCCCACGGCGCTCACCAGGGAAATGCGCGACGCCGGGCGCGCCACCGTCGGATGTTGCCCGCGAAAGCGGCAGGGTGCGCTTCCATGGCCTTGTGCAACTGACATCTTGAGAACTCCCCGAACTGCAATCTTGTTAGTTAAAGAACCGTCAGGCCGCGAGCGCGAGCTTTGTCGGCCGCGCGATCACGTATCCCTGCACGAAGTCCACGCCCATCCTGCGGGCGACGTCGAGCGCGGCGCTGTCTTCCACCTGCTCGGCGATGATCTTGAAATTGAGGGTGCGCGCGAGGTTGATCATCGCGGTCACCATGGTCTGGCTGACGGAGTCCCGCGCCAGGTTGCGCATGAATGACCCATCGAGCTTGAGGTAGTCGAGCGGCAGGTTCTTCAGGCTGGAGAACGACGCGACGCCGGAGCCGAAATCGTCGATGGTGAACTTGCAGCCCATGCCGTGCAGCACGCCGACGAATCGGCGCGCGGCTTCCATGTTGCCGATGACCGCGCTCTCCGAGATCTCGAAGCACACCTGGTCGGGCGCGACGCCGGTGCGGTCGAGGCACTCGACCACGAACTCGAGAAACAGCGGATCGGCGAGCGTCTGCGCGGAGATGTTGATGGCGACGCTGCGATCGCGCGCGAGCTGGAACGCGTTGCGCGACAGCGCGACGAGCGTGGTCTGCACCACCCAACGGTCGACCGACGCCATGAGGCGGTAGCGTTCGGCTGCCGCCACGAATTCGAGCGGCGCGATCTCGGCGCCGACTTCGTCGATCATGCGCAACAGCACCTCCATCGACGGGCCGTCGGTCTCGTTGCCGTAGGCCGAGACGATGGGCTGGTAGTAGAGCGCGAAGCGTTCTTCCTTGATGGCCGACTGCAGTTTCCCCAGCCACTCGATTTCGCCCGTGCTGCGCGCCAGCGCCTCGTCGCGCGAGGAGTAGACGGAAACGCGGCCCGCGCCTTCTTTCTTGGCGACGTAACAGGCCGAATCCGCGGCGGCGAGCAGCTGCTCCACGGACCCGGCTTCGCGGCCGATCTCGATGAGGCCGATCGACACGCCGACGTTGAACACGCGGTCGTGCCAGACGAAGCGATACGTGGCGATCGAACGGCACACGTCATCGGCGATCTGCCGCGCCTTGTCGAGCGGACAGCCGACCAGCAACAGGCCGAACTCGTCGCCGCCAAGGCGCGCGACCGTATCCGAGTCGCGTACCGCTTCGCGCAACAGCTTCGCGACTTCACGCAGCATGCTGTCACCGGCGAGATGACCGCTGGTGTCGTTGACGATCTTGAATCGATCGAGATCGAGGTAACACAACATGTGCGCCGCGTCGCCACGTCGCGCGCCTTCGATCGCTTCGTCGAGTCGGCGCTCGAACTCACGCCGGTTCACGAGGCCCGTCAGGGCATCGTGCGTTGCCTGGTACGACATCTGCCGATGCAGGCCGCGCAGCTCGGTGACGTCGTGCATGAGGATGACCGCGCCAGCGAGCTCACCGCTTTCATTCTTCAATGGCGATGCGGCGAGCTCGATGGCGCGCTCCTCCCCCGAGGGCTTGCCGACCAGCACGGCGCGGCGGCTCAAACTGTGCGGGTTGCCGTTGCCGCCGCCGATTGCTTCCCTGACCGGCTCGGAAAGCTGTTTGCGATCGTTCGGGTCGACGAGGCCGACGACGTCCTCGAGCAGCCGCCCGACGGCCTGCGCGCGGAGCACGCCGAGCAGCCTCTCGGCTGCCGGGTTCAGGTACGCGAGGCGCCCTTCGATGTCGGTGGTGACGATGGCTTCGCCGAGCGACTGCATGGCGAACACCTGCAACGGCGCGGGCACGGGCGGCGGTGCCGGAAGCGGCGGCGCCACCATCGCGGCGCGCGCGGCGGCCTCTTTCTCGTCGAGTTTGCCGCTGGCGAGCGCCCGCAGTTTCTTCGTCGGAATCACTTCCACGCCGGTCACCAGCAGCGCCGGGGATCCCTCGAAGTCGATCAGCGCGGTAGTTAGTTCGAGCAGGCTCACCTGGCCCTGCAACCCGACCATCTCCACCTCGAAGCGTTCAGCGCCGTGCGCCCCGGAGAGGCGGCGACGCAGGTTTTCACCGACCAGGTCGGCGTATTCCGGCGCGACCAGGTCCGACAAGCGGCGGTCGATGAGCTCGACGCGGTCCACGCCGACGAAGCTCGCGAACTGGCTGTTGGCGTAGAGGATGACTTCGCGATGCACGAGCACCGCTTCGTGGATGCGCTCACCCAGCTCGGTGAACAGTTTGGGTCCCGCCTTCTCGCGGCCTGTGGTGCGCGACGCACGCAGCAACAGCTGGTTGATCGAAACACCGAGCGCCTGGACCTCGTGTTGTGTATCCGATTCGTTTTCGATTTCGATGCGCTGCGGCAGCCGCTCGCCGCTGATGGCGCGCTGAACCGTGAGCGACAGCTCGGAGATCGCCCGCAAATCGCGCCGTTGGAACACAAACAGCACGAAGAGCAGCGTCGCCACGAGTGCGAGCAGCACACAGATCAACCCAAGAATCGACATCCCGAAACGTAATCCTGTTGTTATTAGTGCATCTTCTTGTGCGAGGCATCCGTGCCGGTGGCCAGAATAGCCTTATCCCGTCGAGCACTCATTCGACATTAACCATAAAAGTAAGCGATGTGACGACTGGTTCCGCGACGAAACGAAGCGCTTGCGAACGCTGTTTCGGGCAGAATAAGTAGCATCCCGTTGAAGGAGTTGCCATGCAGATCGAGTTCGCGCGCCAACAGATGATCACGCAGCAGGTACGCGCGTGGGAGGTGCTCGACGAACGCGTGCTCGATGCCATGCGTCGCACGCCACGTGAATTTTTCGTGCCCGAGAGCTACGCGGAACTCGCATTTGCCGACACCGACATCCCGCTGCGCGCCGGGCAGCACATGCTCGCGCCGAAAGTTGTCGGACGACTCCTGCAGGGGCTGGATGCGGTGCCGGGCATGCGTGCGCTGGTGGTGGGCTCGGGCCTCGGCTACGTGCCGGCGTGCCTTTCGGCCATGGGCGCCAGCGTGCGCGCCGTCGAAATTCACGGCGAACTCGCCTCGCAAAGCCGGGCCAACCTGAAGCGCGCCGGATTCGGACAGGTGGATGTCGTCACGGGTGACACTTTCAACTTGGATATCGGCAAGGACTATGCGGTCATTGCGGTATGTGGAGCCCTGCCCTTGTACGACGATCGATTTGCTCGCGCGTTGGCGGTGGGCGGGAAGCTGTTTGTCGTGGTCGGCAACGAGCTTCCGCAGGAGGCCCTGCTGGTCACGCGCACCGCCGAGAGCGCCTGGAGCAGCACTGCATTGTTCGAAACCGCCGTGGATCCGCTGGAGAATGCCCGGCGCCCCGAAGCCTTCCAGTTCTAGAGCGCCATGGTCCGCGAGATCCCGGTCGAGGAACTGAAGGCACGCCGCGATCGCGGGGAAAACCCGCTGGTGATCGACGTGCGCGAAGACTGGGAACTGCAACTTGCGCGTATTCCGGACGTCGTACATGTGCCGATGAGTCAGATACCGGCCCGGTTAGGGGAGTTTCAGCGCGATGCGGAAATCATCGTGATGTGCCATGCGGGCGGCAGGTCGCTGCGGGTGGCTCAATTTCTTGCGAACCAAGGATTTACGGATGTCGCCAACCTCTCCGGCGGAATATCTGCGTGGAGTGAGGCCGTGGATGCAACCGTACCCCGGTACTGAATCGTCTAAGTTTTCTGAAATCTGCATTGCCTTCGCCCCGGTGGCAGGTGATATAGTGAACTACAACACTAAAGAGGACTCTTATTAATGCGCCGTTTACTCGCCTTGGGGCTGGGTTGCCTGGCCTCCTTCAACGCTTCGAGCGAAGACCTGCTCACGATCTTTGACCAGGCCGTGGTCAACGACCCCACCGTTCGCGAAGCCGAGTTCACCCGCAAGGCCACGCGCGAAGCCCGCCCGCAAGCCTGGGCCGCTTATCTGCCGCAGATCAACGGCAGCTACAACAAAGGCGAGAGCGAAGGCACTCGGCTCACCACCGATGCGCAGGTTATTCCGGATGTCAACAATCCGGGCAGCTTCGTCCTGCAGCCGTTCGCGGACAACAGTTCGCCCTCTCCTGAATTTTCCGGCTGGAGCGTCGAGCTGCGCCAGAGCATCTTTTCATGGCAGGGGCTGGTGGGACTCAAGCAGTCAGCGCGAATTGCCGCCCAGGCGGATGCGGATTACGGCGTAGCCCAGCAAGACCTGGCTTTGCGCGTATCCACGCGCTACTTCGACGTGCTCGCGGCGCTCGACAACGTGCAGGCGCAGCAGGCGTCGCTCGATGCCATTTCGCGCCAGCTCGAACAGGCCGACAAGCGTTTCGAAGTTGGCCTCATCGCCATCACCGACGTGCAGGAAGCGCGCGCCGCACGTGACACCGCCGCGGCGGATCTCATCGCCGCGAAACGTCAGCTCGCCACCTCGCAGGAGTTCCTGCGCGAGATCACCGACATGCAATATGCGGAGCTCTCCGTGCCGCGCGGCACCATGCCGCTCGCCGTTCCCGAACCGGCGGATCCGCAGAAATGGGTCGAAGCCTCGATGGAGCAGAACCTCGCGCTGACTTCGAGCCGGCTCGGCGCGGAAATCGCCCGCGATGACGTGCGCACCGCGTTTGGCGGTCACCTCCCGACTGTCGACCTGGTGGTCGGCAAGTCGCACAACGAAAGCGACGATATCAAGATATTTCCTGCCGAGCCGGGGTTCCCCGGTGGCACCGCTAACAGCAGTTTCGACAACGACACCGACCAGTCCATCAGCCTGCAGGTCCAGGTGCCCATCTGGTCGAGCGGCGGCACGCACTCGCGCGTGAAGCAGTCATCGTACCGCTGGCAGGCCGCCAAGCAGCGCGTCGAGCGCGTGTCGCGCGAAACCGAGCGCACCGCGCGCGATGCCTACCTCGGCGTCATGTCGGAAATCTCGCGCGTCGAGGCGCTCAAGCAGGCGCTGGAATCCAGCCGCACCGCGCTCAAAGCCACCGAAGCGGGTTATGACGTGGGCACCCGAACCGCGATCGACGTGCTGGCCGCGCGCCAGCAGCTGGTCCAGGCCTACACGAACTACTCGCGCAGCCGCTATGACTACATGCTCAACGTGCTGCGCCTGAAGCAGTCCGCTGGCCTGCTCGATCGCAAGGCGCTCCAGGACGTGAATTCGTGGCTGGAAGCGCCGCCGCCGGCTGCACCTCCGGTCGTCTCGCCGCCCGCGCAGTAACTAGTCAGGGCAACAAGGGCTCCAGAAACTGCATCAGGCGCGCGACCGCGCCCCTGTTGTCGTCCACCGCCTTCCTGCCACTCGCACCCATCACGGTGCGGGTGGCGGGATTGGTCAGCAGATCCCCGACCACTGCGGACAGCTGCGCCGCGTCGTGCACGATTCGCACCGCGCCGCGCTCGATGAGCATCCGCGCGATATCCGCGGAATTGAAGTTATGCGGCCCCGCCACGATCGGCAGGCTGAGCGCCGCGGGCTCGAGCAGGTTGTGGCCGCCGATGGGTACGAGGCTGCCTCCCACGAATGCCACGTCACCCGCGGCATAAAACGCCGGCAGTTCTCCGAGCGTGTCCAGCAGGAACACCTGCGTTTCGGAAGTCACGCCGTTCTTGCTGGTGCGCGTGACGAACGGCATCGAGCGATCGCGAAGCAGTGCCACCACTTCGGCGAAGCGCGGTGGATGCCGCGGCACCAGCACCAGCAACGCGTTGGAGAAGCGCTGGCGGATCAGCGCGTGCGCGTCGAGCAGCAACTCTTCTTCTTTCGCGTGCGTGCTGCCGGCCACCCATACCGGGCGATGCACGCCTAACAAACCGCGCAGTTCGTGGCCGCGGGCTTCCATGTCGGGCGGATAGCCGAAGTCGAACTTGATATTGCCCACCACGTGGGTGCGTGCCGGGTTGGCGCCTATCGACACGAATCGCTCAGCATCTTCCGCGCTCTGCGCGGCGATGAAGATGCCGTGCGAAAGCGTCTCGCGAAACAGGCCCACCAGCCGCCGATAACTCGTCACCGAGCGCGGCGAGATGCGCGCGCTGGCCAGCACCAGCGGCACGCCGAGGCGACCGCAGCGATGGTAGAGGTTGGGCCAGATCTCGGTCTCGAGAATGATCGCCAGCTGCGGCTGCACGCGTTGAAAGAAGCGCCACACCGAGCCCGGCAGGTCGATGGGCACGTAGCGCACGTCGATGCGCTTGCCGAACTGCGCCTCGGCGCGCGCCCGGCCCGTGGGCGTGACCGTGGTCAACACCAGTGGTATCGAGGAAAAGCGCTTGAGCAGCGCCTCGATGAGCGGCACCGCCGCCTGGACTTCGCCCACCGACACCGCGTGGACCCAGATGCAGCGCGCGGAAACCTTCGCTCCAAATCCGAACCGCTGCGAGAAACCCCGCCAGTGGATGCGATCGCGAAAGCCGCGCAGCGCCAGCGCGCCTATCCAGAAGGGCGAGATCAGATAGGCGATGCAGATGTAGAGGAAACGCACGCGGTGGTCAGACCATGGAAGCCTGCGGCAATCCCGCGGACTCGCGATAACCGGCCAGCAGCGAGTGCCAGTCTTCGTCGGTGAAACTTTCGGGCGCCGCGAGCAGGGTCACCTTCTCGAGCGAGCGATAGAGCCTGACCAGTGTCGTGTCCGCCCACCAGCCCCGCTTGCGCAGCGTGCCGCGATCGAAATCGATGAGATAGACCTGCGCCGGCGTCAGCAGGATGTTGTGCGCGTTCAGATCCGCGTGACACACGCCGGCATCGTGAAAGCGGCGGATGCAGCGGCCCACGGCGATCCACTGCGTGAGCGGCAGTGGCCCCTTCAGCAGCCGGTCGGCCAGCGGCTCGCTGTTCTCGATTCGCTGGGTGATGAGATCGGCGCGATAGAACAGGCCCCTGCGCTGATAACGCGCCGCGATGGGCGTGGGCACGGGCAGTCCCGCGCGATGCAGGTGGTAGGTCAGGTACCACTCGGCAAAGGCACGGGTTTCGTTCTCGCCGTGCCACCAGTACCGGTCCTTGGAAAATTTTGCCATCAGCCCGCCGCGGCGGTAATGCCGCAGCACGAAGCTGCTGTCGCCCGTGCGGATGAAGTACGTCGTTCCACGGCCAAGAACACTGCCTTCGATGGAATCGTGTCGGCGCCAGTATTCCGGCTCGAAGAATTCCGCCGAGAAATTGCTCGTGCGTTGGGTGTCGTATAGCATCCGGCCGCCCTCGAAGGCGGCTTCGCTGACTTCTGCTCCCACCGGCCAGTGGCGCTTCATTCACTCACTTCCATGGATGCACCGGAAAAAGTCTGCCTTCTGAGATTGTCGGCCATTGGCGATACCTGCCACGTGGTCCCGCTGCTGCGCACGCTGCAAAGCGCCTGGCCGCGCACGCGCTTCACCTGGGTGATTGGCAAACTCGAAGCGAAATTGATGAGCCTCATTCCGGATGTGGAGCTTATCACCGTGGACAAGGGCGCCGGTCTCTCGGCGTTCACCCGGCTGCGGACCGAGATGCAGCGGCGCGGCTCGTTCGACCTGCTGCTGCACCTCCAGCTCTCGATACGCGCCAGCGCCACCGCCGCCTGCATACCCGCACCTATCAAGCTGGGATTCGACAAGCCGCGCGCGCGTGAACTGCAGTGGCTGTTCACCAACCGGCGCATTGCCGAACGTTCCCGCGAGCACGTGCTGGACAGTTTCCTCGGGTTCGCCGACGCGCTCGGCGTGCCGCGCCAGACTCCGCGCTGGAACATTCCGTTGCCGCCCGCGGCGATCGCATATGCCCAGCAACTGATTCCCGCTACGACGAAAGGCGGGCAGCAGACGCTGGTGATCAGCGCGTGTTCGAGCCATCGCGCCCGCAACTGGATTCCCGAGCGCTACGCCGCCGTGGCCGACTACGCAGTGCGCAAACACGGGATGCGCGTGATCCTGTGCGGCGGTCCCGCCACCATCGAACGCGAGATGGCGGCCGAAATCGCCAAACATGCAACCGTGCCGCTCATCGACCAGGTGGGCAAGGACACGCTGCCGCAGCTGCTGGCGCTGCTGGCGCGGGCGACCGTACTGCTGACTCCCGACTCCGGCCCCGCGCACATGGCGACCATGGTGGAAACGCCCGTGATCGGGCTGTACGCGGCCACTAACCCCGCGCGCAGCGGTCCGTATGAATCGCGCCGCTGGTGTGTCAACGCTTACGAAGATGCCGCACGCAAATTCCTCGGCAAACCGGCCGCCGAGATTCCCTGGACGCGCAAGATCGAAGTGTCCGGAGTCATGGAGCTCATCGAAGTGCCGGCCGTCTGCAGCAAGCTCGATGAGCTGCTAGCCTTGCTCAAATGAAAGACATACTCGTCCCCGTGAGCCCGGGTGAAATGCTCGACAAGATCACCATCCTGCGCATCAAGGCCGCGCGCATGACTGACGCCTCGAAGGTGGCGAACGTCAGGCACGAGCTCGCGCTGCTCGAAAAGACCTGGAAAGACTCCGGCGCTGCCGCGGTCGATCTGGGACCTGAAGAAGCCAATCTCACGCGCGTCAACGAAGCCCTGTGGGTCATCGAAGATGATATCCGCGACGAAGAACGCGCTGGCCGCTTCGGGGAAAAGTTCATCGAACTGGCGCGCGCCGTGTACATCACCAACGACGAACGCGCCGCCATCAAGAAGCGCATCAACACCTTGCTGGGTTCGAGCATCGTCGAAGAGAAGTCATACAAGCCCTACAAGCCCTGAGCAAGGTGCCGGGTGGGGATTCCGGGGAGAAGTGTCGGATGACTATCAGCAGGCGTGAAGTTCTGTCGATGACGGGCGCCGCCGCGCTCGCCTCGCTTGCACCGCAACGGTTGTTTGCCGCGGACCCGTCAGCCAGCCTCAAATCCATGACCGCCGACGTGGCGCCCATCGGGCCGGCCGAATTTCTCGCGCGCATCGCCAAAGCCCGCGCGCTCATGGCCAAGCTCGGCATCGGCGCATTGCTCATCGAGCCCGGCGCGTCACTGGTGTACTTCACCGGCGTGCAGTGGTGGCGCAGCGAGCGGCTCACGGCCGCTGTCATTCCGCGTGAAGGCGACATCGCCATCGTCACGCCCCACTTCGAAGAACCTTCGGTGCGCGAAAGCCTGCGCGTTCCCGCCGAAGTGCGCACCTGGAACGAAGACGAAGATCCACTGGTCACCGTCGCCGGCATCCTGCGCGACCGCAAAGTCACAGCGCCGGTGGCCGTCGAGGAAACCGTGCGCTTCTTTGCCGTGGATGCACTGCGCCGCGCGATGCCGCGCGTCGACATCGTGAACGGCGCGCCCGTGGTGCGCGGATGCCGCATGGTGAAGTCGCCCGCCGAGCTCGCGCTCATGCAGAAGGCTGCCGACATCACCATCGCCGCGTACCGGCACGTCGCGCCGCGCATCAAGGCCGGCATGTCGAACCACGACGTCGGTGCCATGATCGACGCGGCGCATGCCGCTCTCGGCGCCTCGCCCGAGTTCGGGCTGGTGTTGCTGGGCGAGGCTTCTGCCTATCCACACGGATCCGGGAAGCCTCAGGCAGTGCGTGAGGGCGAGGTGGTGCTCATGGACTGCGGCTGCTCGATCGAGGGTTACCACTCCGACATTTCGCGCACCTTCGTGTTCGGCGAAGCCACTGCCGAGCAGCGCAAGGTCTGGCAGCAGATGCGCGACGGCCAGCAGATCGCCATCGAAACCGCTCGCGTGGGCGTGCCCGCGGGCAGCGTCGATGACGCCGTGCGCACGCAGTACGTGAAGTGGGGCTACGGCCCCGGCTACAAACTACCGGGGCTCTCGCATCGCACCGGCCACGGCATCGGGCTCGACGGCCACGAGCCCGTCAACCTGGTGCACGGCGAGGCCACCGCGCTGGCGCCCGGCATGTGTTTCTCGAACGAACCGGGAATCTATCTACCGGGCAGGTTCGGCATCCGGTTGGAGGACTGTTTCCACATGGGACCCGAAAAGCCCATCTGGTTCTCGACTCCTCCGCCATCGCTGGACAAACCGTTCGGCTGACAATCTCACGGACGCGGTCGCTTCGACCGCGTTTTCCGACGTGGGGCGTGAGCCCCTGGGTATTGTCAGCCCCTGGAAAGAATATACTCAGCGCTGCAATACGGGCACTTCGCCCAGCCAGTCTCTTCGATCGCCAGGTACACACGCGGATGCGAGTTCCAGAGATACATCTCCGGCATCGGACAGGCGAGCGGCAGATCGCCCACGTCCACTTTGTATTCGTTCTGTGCGTTGGGCTGGATCAGTGTCTTGGTGGCTGGCATGGGCGCGGATTATAGGGACGACACTCTCACGCCGCTATCGCGGCGATCCTAGTCGCCCATCGTCGCGTTCCAGATCGCGGTTACCGCGGCGCGGACTTCGGCGAATTCTCCCGAGGGGACAACGGCTTCCGCCTTCTCGAGCGACAGGTGATGAGCGCGCTCGCGATATTTTCGATATGCCAGCGTCAGCACGTCCACGGTCTCCTGGGGCACCAGGTCTGCGGAGGCGACGGATTCGAGCTGCCGGATGGTGTCGGCGAACATGACCACCGGCGGATGCGTGCACGCATGCAGCAGCGCCCAGTACTGCGCCAGGAATTCGATGTCGGCGGTGCCGCCGGCGTCCTGCTTGATGTCGAACGAGCCTGCCCCCGCCTTCGCGCGCGAAAGTTCCTTGCGCATGCGTTCGCGCATGTTCCGCACCTCGGTGCGCAGGGTGTCGCGCCGCACGCAGCGCCGGAGCACATCGACGCGCACGCGTTCGAACTCCGCGCGCAACGCCGCATCGCCGGCCACGGCGCGCGCATGCAGCAGCGCCTGGTGCTCCCAGGTCCAGGCATCCTTCTCCTGGTACTCGGCGAATGCGCCGACGCGCGTGATCAACATGCCACCCTTACCCGATGGCCTCAGGCGCACGTCGACTTCGTAGAGCCGCCCGGCCGCCGAGTGCATCGTCAGCAGATGCAGCGCGCGCTGCGCGAAGCGGACGAAGAACACCTGGTTGTCCACGGGCTTGGCGGCATCCGTCTCGGCAGGCTCTGCACTCGCGTCATGCAGGAACACGAGGTCGAGGTCGGACGCATACCCGAGCTCGTTGCCGCCTAACTTCCCGTAACCGACCGCACAGATGTTGACGGCGCGGCGGCCCGGTCCATCGCGCCGGTTCGTCTGCGGCACGCCGAACTGCGCGGTCATCTGCGCCCAGGCGAGCCGCATGGCCTGCTCGACGATGATCTCGGCAATGACCGTGAGATAGTCACTGACCCGCATCAGCGGAATCGAGCCGGTGAGGTCCGCCATGGCGACGCGGAAAATCGCCGCTCGCTGGAACTGCCGCAGCACCTCCACCTGCCGTTCGGGTTCGTCTTCGGCCATTTGCGCGAGCCGCGAACTCACTTCGGCTTCGAGCTCGGCGCGCGACGTGGGCCGTGCGCCAGCGCTGTCGTCCAGCAATTCGTCGAGCAGCAGCGGGTGCGAGGCGATCTGCGCCGCGAGGAACTCGCCGCGCGCCGCCAGCTCCACCAGCTTGCGGCGCACCTGCGCATTTTCGTTGAGCAGCGCGAAGTACGCCGAGCGAGAACCGATGGCCTCGAGCACTCGCAGGATCCGCCGCAGCACGTCGATCTGCGGCGCCTCCGCGAGACGCAGATCCGCCCCCTGATCAACCCTCTGATCAACTATCGCCGCCAACAACCTGGGCATCAGCGTGTCCAGGCGCGCGCGGCCGGGCGCGTCGAGCCGGCGCAGCGTGCCGCCGCCGCGAAATTCGGTGAGCAGCGCCGCGGCCTGGGTCGCGTCGGCAAAGCCACGGGCCTCGAGCGCGGCGGCGAGTTGCGCCCCTTCCGCACCACGCACCCAGGCGTCGAGGACGCCGTTGACGCCGGGCATCTCGGTAGGCGCGGCTTCGTTGCGCGCGAACATGACATCCTGGAATGCACGCGTGACGCGCGCGCGGTGCAGATCGAGTTCGGCGCCGCAGGCGCTCCACTCACCGAACCCCATCGCCAGCGCGATTCGTTCGCGCGTGAGCGCGTCCGACGGAATGGTGTGCGCCTGGGCGTCGGCCAGCATCTGCAGGCGGTTCTCCAGACGGCGCAGAAAAACGTACGCCGCCTCGAGTTCCTGCGCGACACGAGCGGGTAGCAGCTTGCCACCGGCCAGCTGCGGCAAGACCGCCAGCAACGACGGCGTCTGCATGCGCCGGTCCTGCCCGCCGCGAATGAGCTGGAAGGCCTGCACGACGAATTCGATTTCGCGAATGCCGCCGGGACCCAGCTTGACGTGCTCGGCGAGATCACGCCGCGCGACTTCCTTTTCGATCAGCGCCTTCATCTCGCGCAGAGCCTCGAACACGCCGAAATCGAGGTATCGCCGGTAGACGAATGGCCGCACGCTCTCGGCCTGGATCAACTTGTAGGCCGCGGTGCCTGTGACGGCGCGCGCCTTGATCCACGCATAACGCTCCCAGTCGCGGCCATGCGTCTGCAGATAGTTGTCGAGGAACA
>DASQJS010000467.1:0-10619 GCA_035630995.1 Steroidobacteraceae bacterium
CTGCGCCGCACGCAGGACCTGAACGCATTGCTCACCGCGGAAACGAAAGTGTTGTGGCGCAAGCACGGATCCGGACCGATGAGCGCGCACATCTGGGCGCCCGAAATCCACTTCATCGATGGCAAGTGGTACGTCTATTTCACCGCCAGCCGCAACGATGCGATCTGGGAAGTCCGTCCTTACGTGCTGGAAAATTCTTCGGCGGATCCCTTCAAGGGAGAGTGGAAGGAGCTCGGCCGACTCGAGACGGGCTGGGACAGCTTTTCGCTCGATGGAACCACGTTCAAACACAAAGGCAAACGTTACTTCGTGTGGACGCAGCGCGGCCGGACACCGGAAGAGGGCCGCGGCACCAACATCTACATCGCGCAGATGGATTCGCCGAAGTCGATCACCGGCAAGGTCACGATGCTGACCCGTCCGGAATTCGAGTGGGAAAAGCGGAAGTACGACGTGAACGAGGGCCCGGCCGTGCTCATCCGCAATGGCCGCGTGTTCATGACGTTCTCGGCGAGCGCCATCGACGCCAACTACTGCATGGGACTGCTGACGGCATCAGCCGATGCGGACCTGCTCGACCCCGCCTCATGGAAAAAGTCCCTCGAACCGGTATTCAAGAGCAGCGAGGCCAACGGGCAATACGGCCCGGGCCACAACAGCTTCACGACCACACCCGACGGCAAGACCGACCTTCTCGTTTATCACGCGCGCGAATACCGCGACATTCTGGGCTCGGAGCTCGCCGATCCGAACCGCAACACGCGCGCGCAGGTGCTGCGCTGGAAGGGCGATGGCACCCCCGACTTTGGCGAACCCGAAGCCGATCTCGGCAAGGTTGCGCCCAGGCCGCTGTATCGCGATCCGCTCTTTGACGGCGCTGCCGATCCGGTCATCGTGTACACGGGTTCCTACGGCCGCTGGTACATGCTCTACACCAACCGCCGCGCCAATGTTCAGACGACGAAGGGCGTGGAGTGGGTCCACGGCACGCGCATCGGCATTGCCGAATCAGTCGATGCCGGCGTGACATGGAAATATATCGGCGAGGCAGACATCGAATTGCCGTCCGAATTTGGCGGCAGCAATGCGACTCACTGGGCGCCGGACGTGGTGCGCGACGACATGGGCCTGTTCCACATGTTCCTCACGGCGGTTCCGGGGATTTTCGAGGACTGGAATCATCCGCGGCGCATCGTCCATCTCACCAGCAAGGACCTGCGTACCTGGCGCGATGCCCGGCCCGTCACGCTCGCGACGGATCGCGCGATCGACGCCTCGGTCATTCGGCTCCCATCCGGCGGCTGGCGCATGTTCTATAACAATGAGAAGGACAACAAGGCGATCTGGTACGCCGACAGCCCGGACCTCGAAGTCTGGACCGATCGCGGCAAGTTGATCACCGACCAGGCCGGCGAAGGACCGAAAGCCTTCCGCTGGCGGGGCAAGTGGTGGCTGATCACCGATGTATGGAAAGGCCTTGCGGTTTATCGTTCCGATGACGGCCTGACCTGGACGCGCCAGGCTGAGAATCTGCTCGAAGCTCCAGGCAGAGGCGTGGACGACCAGGTGAAGGGCGCGCACGCAGACGTGATGGTGAGCGGCGACCGCGCGTGGCTGTTCTATTTCACGCACCCTGGCCGCAAGGATACGAAGGCCGACACGTATGAGACTCGGCGCAGCTCGATACAAGTGGTGGAGCTGCAGCCGAATGGAGAATGGCTGAAAGCGGAACGCGACGCCCCCACGCGCATTGCGCTGCAGGCCAAGTGAGTTAGCTCAATTCACGCCGGCCTGATGTTCGCATTGAGCCTGAAAAGATTCGTAGGATCGTATTTGTTCTTGGCCCGCTGCAGGCGCGCAAGATTGCCGCGATAGTTTCCTTCGACCACGGGCGGGTCCTCGTCGACCAGATTCGCGTAGTAGCCATCGGTGAGTGGCTTGAAGGCTGTCCAGTAATTTTCCAGGTAACGAGCATGCACCGCATCGTCGCCCGGAAGTGGCCATGACACGGTCACATTCAGGACGTGAGTGGCACTGCGGTGCGGGAAGGCAGTCGCGTCCGGCGCGACGCGGGCGATCGCGCCGCCGGCATGCTGGATGTAGATTGAGGTGCGGCGTTGCGGGTGTTCTTCATCTCCCGCGACCAATGCATGCGCGAGTCTCGCGTCAAAACCATGTATGAACGCCGTCCTGAACTGCACCCCGCGCCGCTCTTCGTTGCGGTTGAGCGGATCGGAGCGATCACGCTCGTGCTGGATGGCCAGGTAGTCGATCGCCTTGATGCTGTCCTCGAGTGGGGTGCCGAGGCTGCCCAACGGCGCCAGTATTTTCCTGACCGCGCTCGCGTCGCCGGACCAGCAGATGTCGATGGCACAGCGTTGTCCCAGTATGAAGTCCGCGTACAGGTCTTCGGGGGCCCGCAGGCTGAATGCCAGGTATGCATCGAACACCTCGCGCGCGCGGCTCATCGGAAAAACCAGCCGGCCGCCGACGACCTGTTTCTGTCTCGGATGCAGGCGGAATTCAAAGGCCGTCACGACGCCGAAATTGCCTCCACCTCCTCGCACCGCCCAGTAGAGATCTGGATTCTCCTCGGCGCTCGCGTGACGCAACTGGCCGTCGGCAGTCACGATATCGACGGCGCGCACATTGTCGATCGTCAGTCCCAGCCGGCGCGCGAGCCGGCCGAAGCCCGCACCGAGCGTCAAGCCGCCGACCCCGGTGTGCGACACAGCCCCGGTGGCGGTTGCCAGACCAAAGGACATCGATTCGTGGTCCACATCGCCGAGCAAACAGCCGCCGGAGACATGAGCGATGCGTGCCGCGGGGTCGACGCGTACTCCACGCAAGCGCGACAGATCCATCTGCAGACCGCCGTCGCACGTTGAGCGGAATCCACTGTGCCCGCCGCATTTCACCGCAACGAGCAGCGAATGGGCCCGCGCGAAATCGGTCGCCGTACGAACGTCCGCTGCGCCAGTCGGTTGCACGATCAACGCCGGGCGTTTGTCGATCGATCGATCGATGACACGTCGGGCCTCGTCATAACCGGCCTCGCCGGGCAGCAACAACGCACCACGCAGGCTGCTCTTCAGGTTCTGAAGCGAGCTCTTGTCGAGCACGGTCTTCATGCCGTTGCCGGTCATCGCCTCGATCTCGGCAATGGGGTCCGCCGCCGCATGGAGACGACGATCGAGATGCGCCAGGGTGATGGCCCCGGCGAAAGATGAGCGCAGGAATCGTCGCCTGTTCATGCAGCCACGCAATCGCTGTGTTGTTAGAGCGCCGCCGCCGAGAGCATAACCCCGGCCGGCGCCGGCGTGTTAGCACACCGACAAACCAGGATCATCGTTCCCGCCACATTGTTGCGGCGCGCCAGCGGATCTGCGGCAGGCCTAACTTCTCGCGCAATGCCCGAATGTCGCGCGATGTCCCCGGTTTGTCGCCACAGGCACTGAAGTGGACAAGCACGATGAGGACAAGTGCTGTCGTGAGACATCCTGACGCGGGGACTCTGCGACCTTTGTCTTAATGAATAAATCTTCATTTGGATGACTGCCCGGCCGGAATCGCCAATACTCGCACCCCTGCTGCTCATCAAAGCCTCGAGGGGTCGATCATGATTGGAATTTCCGCCGTGCGCGCCGGCTTGCGCACTGGTCTTTGTTTGTTCGCCGCATCCTGCATCGTCTCTGTGCCGCCGGTCTTCGCCCAGGCGCAGCCGGCGCAGAAGGACGTCGAAGCTGGAATGAAGCGCGCGACCCAGTTCATGGTGGACAAGGTGTCGTACCGCGGTGGTTTTCTCTGGAACTATCTACCCGACATGTCGCGCCGCTGGGGCGAGATGGAAGCGCGCGAGACCATGATCTGGCTGCAGCCGCCGGGCACGTCGAGCATGGGCCACCTCTTCCTCGATGCGTATCACGCGACCGGTGATGAGTACTACTACCGCGCGGCCGAGCAGGTCGCATCCGCATTGATCTGGGGCCAGCATCCAAGCGGCGGCTGGAACTATGTGATCGACTTCGCCGGAGACCGAAGCCTGCGCGACTGGTATGCGACCGTGGGCAAGAACGCCTGGCGTCTCGAGGAGTTCCAGCATTACTACGGCAACGCCACGTTCGACGACCAGACCACCACGGACGCGGCAACATTCCTGTTGCGGCTGTACGTGGAAAAACTCGATGCGCGCTACAAGGCGCCGGTCGATCGCGCCATTCAATTCGTGCTCGACAGCCAGTATCCGATCGGCGCCTGGCCGCAGCGATATCCGCTGAACCACGAGTTTTCCAAGAAGGGACTGGCGGACTACTCTTCTTATTACACCTTCAACGACGACGTCGCCTGGGAGAACGTCTCGTTCCTGATCCAGTGCTACCAGGTGCTGGGCGATCAGCGGCTGCTCGATCCCATCACGCGCGGCATGAACTTCTTCATCCTCGCGCAGCAGGGCGCGCCAAATCCGGGCTGGGCGTTGCAGTACACGCCCGACCTCAAGCCCGCCGCGGCGCGTACTTATGAACCGCTGGCATTGGCGACTCACACCACGGCCAGCAACCTCGAACACCTGATCACGTTCTACGACCTCACGGGCGACACGCGTTATCTCGCGCGCGTTGCTGAGGGAATCGACTGGCTCGAGAAAGTGAAGCTGGCGAAGCCCGATGCAGGTGGCAGAACGCATCCCACATACATCGAACTGCAGACGAACCGCCCGATATACGTGCATCGTCGCGGCTCCAACATCGTCAACGGGGAGTACTACGCCGACTACAACCCGGAGCGCCCCATCGGGCACTACGGCCAGACTCGCAAGCTCAACACCGCCGCGCTACGCAAGCACTACGAAGAAGCGCTCAAGGCGGATGTGAAGGAACTGGCAAAGAACTCTCCGCTCGCGGCTGGCGCGGGGATCGTCGAGCTTCCGCGTTTCTTTGCGGATCGTTATGCGCCGCCCGCGGACAAGGATCTTCCGGGCCAGGTGCGCAGCTCTCTGGCGGCGCTGAACAAGACGGGTTATTGGCCCGCGCCGTTGCCGCAGACCAGTCATCCCTACAAGGGCATGGGAGGGAAAGAAGAGGTGCCGGGAGACTTTGCGACCACGCACGTGGGCGATGACACCGACACCTCGCCGTACACGGACACGGCGAAGACGACGTCGATCTCCACGCAGGAATATCTGCGCAACATGAACATCCTGATTCAGTGGCGCGCGCAGGCAGCGCAGCGCTGACTCGCGTCAGAGCAGCGTTCGGAGAGCCCGCAGCAAACGCTCGATACCGGCCGCCGTCGTCACGTTGCCGGGGGATATCCGCAGGATATCTCCCCGGCAGTCGATGAACAGGTTCTGTTCGCGCAGGCTTCCAACGACCGCCACGGAATCCGTACCCGCGGGCAATCGAAACATCACACTGCCGCCGCGGTCGTCCGCCGACGCCGGGCTAACCAGTTCGAGACCGAGCCCGGCGCAACCTTCAATCGCCGTTTCGCACAATCCGTGGGTGTGCCCCGCCAGCAATTGCAACTCCTTCGACGCATGCCAGTCGAGCGCGGGCAGACACGCTGCAGCCGCGAAAATCGACGGCGTGCCGTGATCGAAGCGACGTGCGTCGCCGGCATACGCAAATGAATCGAGCGCCCAGGCGAAAGGATTCTCCTGGCTGAACCAGCCACGCAGCTCGGGCGTGCATTCGCGAAGCAGCGACTCGCGAACCTGCAGCACGCCGGCGCCCGCGACGCCGCAGAGCCACTTGAGCGTCGAGCCGACCACGAAGTCCGCATTCACCGCCGTCACGTCGAACGGTACGATGCCCACGCCCTGCGTGATATCAACGCCCACGAGCGAGCCACGCCTGCGGCCATGTTCGACGAGAGCGCGCAAATCGCAGCGATGCGAGGCAGTGGAAGTTACCCAAGTCAGCAGGGCGACACCGACGTCCGGCCCCCAGGCCGCCATGAAATCTTCGTCCCGCACCCAGGCTTCGCCCGCGCGCATCGGTACGGTGTGCAGGACGAACCCGCGCCGCCGGGCCATGCCTGACAGCAGAAAATGCAGGCTCGGGAAGCAATCCGCCGCAATGAGCAGCTTTCGGCCCTCGAGATGCCGGTGGGGCAGAGAGCCGATGATGGAGCACAGCGCCGTCGTGACATTTTCCGCCGTGGTCATCGAGGTGGTGGGCGCGCCAATGAAGTCGCTCCATCGCCTGAGGAACTGATCCCGAATGTCGAGCGATTGCTGCCACTGGGCATCGTTTGGAGTGCCCCAGAGACTACCGAGGTCCGAAAGCGCTGCGGCAATGCGTTCGGCTTTGCCGGGAAACATGCCGATGGAGTGGTACAGGAAGTACCCTGAGCCATCGAAGTCGTGCTCACTCATTTGCGAAGCATGGCATGTTTCGGCAGGCTGCCGGCATGAGTAACCACTCGGAAGCCTTCGACCACTGGATCCGCAGCTCCTTCATGGAGTTGAACACCGAACTGGAAAACCTCTACTTCGCGCAGGACGATCGCTCTGACGTCACCCGCGCCGGGCAGAACCTGAAGCAACAGCTGCGTGAGGAAGGCCACGTGCACGTCGTCGCGCTGCTGGCCGAAGGCGACACCGGCGACGGATTCGCCAACGCCTTCGGCGTTCTCGGCAACGTTGGCCTGTACCTGGCCGCGCTTCGCCGCCACGAGTTGACCAATCCCTCGCGCGAAGAGAAATCACCTTTTCCGGAGGCGTCCTCGCTCGCGATGCACGTCGGTGCGGCGCTCGGCATGGCGCCCCGATTTTCCACAGCACACATCGCGCACCTGAACTTCGCGCATGCGGGCGTGCGCAAGAGTTTCACGTCGCTTCCGGATGAAATCCTGTTCATCGACGAGAACACGCGCGGCATCCTGCTGCTGCAGCTCGCAGCCGATGCGCTGACGAAGGTCGTCCCGCTCGGCATATCGAGCCCGATCGTCGACGTGCCGTTCGCGGCCGCGAAACATGCGCTTGCTGGCGTGGTCGAATCCAACGACCGGCTGTTTGCCAGACTCGACGTCGAGCGCTTTTTCTTTTCCGTGCGCCCGTATTACAAGCCATACAGGGTGGGGCGGTTCGAGTATCGCGGTGCGAATGCCGGGGATTTTTCCGGCATCAACGAGCTCGACCTGTTGTTAGGCCTGTGTCGCGCCAACGATCCGTATTACGCACAACTGCTCGTCGACAAGATGCAGTTCATGCCGCCCGCAGACCAGAAACGGCTGCGCGAGTGCATGCGGCACACGAGTTTCCTCGACGAGCTGCTGGCGC
The DNA here is from genome assembly GCA_035630995.1 of Steroidobacteraceae bacterium. Taxonomy (GTDB): domain Bacteria; phylum Pseudomonadota; class Gammaproteobacteria; order Steroidobacterales; family Steroidobacteraceae; genus CADEED01. The sequence goes on from DASQJS010000467.1 coordinate 7,283, forward strand.
TGGCGGGCAAGCACGCGCGTGAGGCCTGGTTCCAGCGCAATGCACGGGCGTACCTGGAACTCTGCGGGCTGTACGGCCGCATCGCCGCGCAGCACCACGACCAGCTCGTGAAGCGCTTCATCGAGAATCCGGCGGCGCGTCTCGGCGCGGCGCATCTCGCGGACATCACGGCGAGTGGCCCGCCGCTGCCTGTGCTGGTTCGTTCTCTCGAAGTGCTTCGCGACCTTCGACTCGCCGCGAATCGGAGCGACATCGCGACACGGCACGCCGATTTCGAGCAGCTGCGGCGAGTGCTCGAGCCCTGACGGCCGCGTCGCGTTGTTGGTCCGCCCTCAGTTCACGCGTTGGAACGCGTTCGCGAACACGTAGTCCGCAATGCGGCGTCCCTGCTGGATGCCCGCCGTCTTGTCGAACGCCCAGTGAATGCCGAGGTAGATGCGGCTCTGGCCGTTCTCCTCTTCGGCTTGCGACAAACGCGTGAAGCTGCGCGGCAACAACGGCCGCACCTGCCCGTCGTTGCCCACGGTCTGGCCGTTGAACTCATCCGAGGTGAACGTGAACGAGACCCGATCGGTGCCGTAAACGTTGCGGAGCATTTCGAACAGCGCGGCGCCGAACGTAGCGTGGCCGGAGGGATACGCGGGGAAAGGCGGAGTGAAGTTGGGGCCGGTCAGATTGCTCGCCGGTGCGCCAAGCGGAAAGAAGCCGGCATCACCGATCGTCGCGGGATTGCTGTCACCGGTGCCGGAAGGTCCGGTGCCGGAATCCGATTCACGAATGCCCGTGACGGGACGCCAGAAGTCGTAGAAGTATTTCGACTCCCAGCCGGCGATGCCCGCGTCGGCCATTGCCACGTTCAACAAGGCATATAACCGGGCGAGTTGAATGACACTCGTGTTGTTCTTGCTGATCTCGGTCGCGATCTGGTTGTACAGCCGCGGGGGAGCACACAGGCTCGGCGTTCCGTCATATGCCCAGAAGATTCCGATGTGGGTCTGGTCAGCGCTGCGCTCCGTCGGCGTATTTACGCCATCCCCGCCGAGGCGCTTCACTTCGTCGTATGCGGCGGTATATGCGGCGCTCGTCATCGCCGGTGGTGGCGGCACGCGGAACTGCGATGGCGAGCGCATCACGAACGGTTTCACTTTGCCCCAGTGTGCCCCGAGCGCGATCGGCGCCTGGCTGATCGGGTCCTGGCGCCAGTGGCCGGCCGCATCGCTGGTGATCCATTCCGTATCCATGCGCGGATCGGTCCCTGCCCAGCCGTCGTCGCCTCGCAGTGCCAGAATGCGCGCGGCAGCGCGCTGGCCTACCGCCACGCCAACGAGCCTCTGACGGTCCTGACTCGCTGGAACGCGCGCGAGGTCGCGCACGTAGAGCGAGTTGAAATTAGCGGTTTGCGAAGGAAACATTTTGACCAGCGTGTTGCGCGCGGCGGTCGCGATGGCCGCGTCGATCGAGGCGGGCCGGGTCTCGCGCGCCAGCCCCGTATAGCTGCGATACCCGCCCGTGATGGCATTGACCGCATCGAACACGGCGATGTGCACGATGGCTATCGCACGAGCCGACCGGCCGGGGCCTAACTGCTCACCGAACACCCGGTTCTCGCCAGCGGCAACCGGCGTGTGGTCGACGCCCGAAGCGTCAATGGCTATCTGATTCCAATAACGCAGCGTGTCGGCTGTCGATGACGAGCGTCGCGGGGGATTGATGACCGCGGCGGTCGTCGCGGTAGCAGCAATGCGCGGCCCGTAGACGTCACTCGGGCCCAGCGGCTTGTCGGCGGAAAAGGATTGCGTGGCCATCGCGGCGAGAAGCGACGCGCCGACGCTCGTGGTCCATCGTCCGGAATTGGTGCTCATGGTGACACTCCCTTGTCAGTCCATTGGTAATCGAACGTAGGCATTTTTTGACTATTTCGAAACGAAGGAAACACGCGCGTGCGAAAAGTGCGCGAGGCTTGTACTGTCGCCGGAAACGAACATGTGTCCTGCAATTCTTTCAAAGGAATACCCATGACCAACCGTCGTCAGTTCCTCGGTGCCGCGCTGTTTGCATCGGCCGTGTTCACATCGCTCGCGCAAGGCGCGTCGAAAACAGGAATGCTCCGGCGACGCATTCCGTCTTCGGGCGAACTGATTCCCGCCATCGGCATGGGTACCTCCGGAAGCTTTCAGATCCCGGCAGGCAGCCCGGAATACGACGCCCTTAAGGAAGTCCTCAAGCGATTCTTCGAAGGCGGGGCCACGCTAATCGATACCGCGCCGACCTACGGCAACGCCGAAGACAACCTCGGACCGCTGCTCAGCGAGGGCGGATATCGCAAGAAGGCCTTCATCGCGACGAAGCTCTCCGGTGTCACTGGCCGTGAAGCAGGGCTCGAGCAATTCAACAACACGCTGCGGCGGCTCAAGACCGACAAGGTGGAGTTGCTCCAGGTCCACAACCTGCGCGATTGGAAAACGCAGCTCGAAGTGGCGCGGGAGCTCAAGAAGCAGGGCAAGGTGAAGTACGTCGGTGTGACTCACTACACCGACTCCGCCCACGACGAAATCGCCGACATCGTGCAGCAGAGCAAGCCCGACTTCCTGCAGATCAACCACTCGGTTACGAACCGCGGCATTGAAAAGCGCGTGTTGCCGGTCGCCAAGGAGCTGGGCGTCGCGGTGCTCACGAATCGAAACTTCAACGACGGCGCGTTGTTTGGGCAGGTCCAGGGCAAGCCGCTGCCCGGATGGGCTGCCGATGCGGGCGTCACTTCGTGGGCGCAGATGTTCCTGAAGTATTCACTGAGCCATGAAGCCGTAACCGTGGTGATTCCCGCCACGGGCAAGCCCGAGCGCCAGTCCGACAATCTCAAGGCGGGTGAAGGACCACTGCTGACAGCTGCGCAACAAAAAGAGCTGATCGCGCTGTTTGCCTGACGGGTTTCGTCATGCAGGTGTAATACCGATCTGGCTCCATTTGGCGCAGCAATAACAGACCGGCTTCGTCGCCGGCACAACGCACGCCCGGAGGATTCCAAGATGGTCGATTTTTCCAGCCGCTTGGTCGCGGCCGTCGTCGTTGCGACTTGTGTCGTCGCACCCGCAGCCGCAGATTCATCGCACTGGAAGCGCCATAAAAAACGTGCGCCGCTCGAGCTCAGCGTGCTGGGCACCTATTCGACCGGGCTCGGTGAAGCAAGCTCGGAGATCGCGGCCTACGACCCGCAATCGCGCCGGGCATTCGTCACCAACGCGGCAGCCAGGTCCGTGGACATCCTCGATGTCCGCAACTCGTCGGCTCCTACGCGCATCGAACGCATCGACGTCACGGCGCTCGGTACACCGAACAG
>DASQJS010000468.1:0-6291 GCA_035630995.1 Steroidobacteraceae bacterium
AGCATGCGCGAGCGAGCCGTCTCGGCGCTGATGCTCAGGAACCGTGGCAGAAACCTGGGTGGCAATTTCGGTGGCGGGTTCAGCCGGCGCTTGACCTCGATCTCCACGAGTTCGGCGCCCGCGGCGCGCACCGAGATGCGCCCCACCAGCAGCGGCAGGAGATTGACGCTCGCCGTGCCTTTCTCGACGCGCACGCGAGTGCGTTCGCTGTCGATGTCGGCAAGGTCGGCACCGAAACCGCCGGCGATGGTTCCGTAGACGCGTTCGATGCGGAGGGTGACCTTGCCCATGCGTTCGGGCAGGCGCGCGACGGCGAAACGCAATCCAGCCTCGGTGTAGAGCACCCAGGCGAGGAATCCCAGCACCAGAGCCAACAGCAACCCGAAGATGAGGGCCGCAATCTTGAGTCGCCGCCTGATCACAATTTGGGCGAGAAATTGAGGTGGAGGCGCGGACCGGGTGGCTCATTGCTGCCCGCGGGCGTGGTCAGCGCCTGCGCGACATCGATACCCACGGAAACCACCGGAAGGCGAAATCGCACGCCGATACCTGCGGAATACATCAATGGATCGTCGAAACTGTCGAACGCGTTGCCGGCGTCGGCAAACACCGCCACGGCGAACCGCGAGCCGACGTCGCGTATGAGTTCCACCGAGCCCGCGAACAGGTGTTTGCCGCCGACCTTTTCGTAGACCGGGTTGTTGTCTTCGTCGAAGAGCGGATCACCGTTGGCGTCGGTGGCCTGCTCAACGGGCGAAAGATCATTGAAGCCGAAGCCGCGCACGCTGCGATCGCCGCCCGCAAAGAACCGTTGTGAGGGTGCGAGAGTGCTGGTGCGCGAGACCGCGGTGGCGCCGATGTCGCCGCGCATCAGCACATGCCACTTCGGCGCCAGGTCGAAAACGTGCTCCGCCTGCATGCGTACCTGCAGGAAGTCGGAATCCGAACCGAGCGCGTTGTGCGACCCGCGAAGCTCCGCGTAGAGCGAGCGGCTGAACAGCGCCTCGCCGAGATACTTGCGCGGCACCAGCGAGACACTGATGCCCGGGATCAGCAGCGACTGGATGTCGGTGCGGTTCGACGCGATGAATTCCGATTCCGCGTGCAGGAATTCTACGTACGTCACGCGCTGCCAGTCGTGGCCGAACCACGGCCCGCGCGTGTGCGTGAAGCTGGGAATGAAGTTGACGGTGCGATCGTCGATGTCGCCTTCCCGCTCGTGTTCGCCGGTGAGCTGCAGCTGGAATTTTTCGGTGGCCGGATCGCCGATGGGCACGACGTAGCGCGTGTCGAGTGACTGCGCGGTCGCGGCGGCCTTCGCTTCCGTACGGAAGCGATGACCGCTCTTGTTCACGCGCCGGTCTTCCCATGCGACCGTGCCGCGCACCTGGGTGTCGGTGCCGTAGCCCACGCCATAGGAGTACCGATGGCGGCGGTTCGGTTCGGCGACGATGCTGATGGGCACGATATGGCTGTCGCGATCGCGCCCTTCGGGAAGCACTTCGACGGTGGAGAAATACTGGCTGTCGTCGAGCGCGAACTGTGTGCGCAGCAGTTCGGTGGCGTCGAAATCGTCGTTCTCGCGGTAACGTACGTAGCGGCGGATCAGCGCGTCGTCGATGCTGTCCTGCCTGATGGTGGTGGGGCCGAAGCGATAACGCTCGCCGGTTTCGAATTCGATGGCGATCTGCGCCGTGTGGGCCTGCGGATCCACGCGCATTTCGCTGCGCAGCATGCGTGCGTCGAGGTAGCCGTTGGTTGCCGCGGCGCGCAGCAGCCCGCCCTTGAGCGCCTCGTAGTTAGAGTGGTCGAGGCTGTCGCCGGTCTGGATGGGCAGGTCGCCGGTGATGTCGGTGAACACCTTCTCGCGCGCACCCGGGCCCGTCACCTTGACGTCCACCTTGTCGACGACCACTGGACTGCCGGGCTTGATGTTGATGATGACGCGGTAGTTCTGGTCACCGCCGCCGCCCTCGCGCTGCACCTCCGATGTGACCACGGGTTCGTAGTAGCCGAAGGGACGCAAGGCTCCGCGCACCTCGCGCTCGCTGCGCTCCTGCAGGCGCTCGACGAACTCGGGCGAAAGGTCGTCGGAATTCTTGTAGCGCTCGAACGATAGATAGGCGAGCACGTTGGCGCGGATGTCCTCGCCGACACCGCGGACCTCGATCTGCACATCGGCGTTCGCCGGAACCGCGAGTTGCGCGAGGGCGAGCGCGAGCAGCGTGATACGGCCAAGGCGCGGGCAAAGTTTGATCTGCAAGGTCGGCATGACACCGCTTTGGGGCGGGAAGGCTGAAGATTCTAATGAGAGTCCCGCTGGCGCGCGCGGGTTCCGCGCGCATTCGCGACGTGGTCAACTCTCGCCGGTTCCGTTCAGCAGGTGTTCAGACTGTCCCGTTCGTGCGCCTTCGGCATCGAAGCGGCGCTCGGTGATCCGCAGCGTGCCCTGGGCCGAAATCGTGAGTGCCGTCGAGCAGCGGGTGCCATAACTCGGATCCAGCACGAACGGCGCGGACAGCTTGCGTGCCCATTCGGGTGTGAGGTCGCCGGGCGGCAGGGTGTCGGGCGGTGCCGTTTCGCGATCCGCCAGCATCACCAACAGCCTGGTGGCCAGTTCATCGGGATCTGCGGACTCGCCCGATTGCAGGAGGGCTTCGAAACGTGCCCGAACGCGCACGAGTTTTGGCCATGGCGTGTCGAGGAATTCGTTGGAGAGGCCATAGATCCCAGGCGGCAATTCGCGCGCAAACTGGTCCGCGCGATTCGATGCGTACCAGAGCGTGTCGCGGTCGGCCAGCAGCAGATTGAAGCCCGAGTATCCCTGCGCATCCGTCTCCAGCCCCTGCAGAAAATCTCCGGGCTGAAGCGCGCCGGAGAGGTATGCGGGGATCAGCCCGCCTCGCGACGGAGCGTTGCGCCGCTGGCGCCCGAACTCGCGGAAGTTGGTGACGATACCGAGGCGCTGCGCATCCCCGATCGCGAACCATGCGCCGCCCGCCTGCAGATCGCGGCCACCGACGACGCCGGCGATGTCCGGCCAGGGCGCGAGCGGGGCGGCGGGCCGCGCATGGAATTCATCTCGGTTGGCGGCGACCACCAGGCGGTGCTGCGGATGGCTCCGCCAGGCGAGGACTAACAAACACATGGGCGGCTATCCGCGGCTGCGTGGCTCGGGGGCGCCGTACCAGGCATCGATGAGCCGCGCGGAGATCGCGCCCGCCGGCGGCAGCTTGGGGTGCCCCGCGGCGAGGTCGGCACGGCTGAACCAGCGTGCATCTTCGAGCTCGCCGTCGCGCAGCGTGATGTCATGGGTGCGCGCCACCGCCCGGAACCCCAGCATCAGCGACGACGGGAACGGCCAGGGTTGAGAGGCGACATACTCGACGTCGCCGGCCACCACGCCGGTCTCTTCCTCGACCTCACGGATCACTGCGTCTTCGAGGCTTTCGCCGGGTTCGACGAAACCGGCGATAGTCGAATAGCGGCCCTCCGGCCACGTTGCCTGCCGGCCTAACAATGCGCGTTCGCCGGTGGAGTCGGTGACCAGCACGATGATCGCCGGGTCGAGCCGTGGAAACGCCTCGGTGCCGCAACCGGCCCGGCTGCAGCGCATGACATGGCCGGCTCGTGCCGGGTAATTTGGGGTACCGCATACCCCGCAATGCCGGTGCCGGGCCTTCCACAGCGCCAGCGCACGTGCATACGCGAGCAGAGATGCGGAGTCCGGCGGCAGCAAGGGCGCCAGCGGTCGCAACTCCCGCAATTCGGTGTCCGCGGGCAGCGCTGCACCGGGATCCTGCAGTTCGACGAGCACGCACCGCGCGCCGCGAAACCAGCCTAGCAATGTCAGCTCTTCGTCGCGGGCAGCGGCCACCAGCGGGTGACCGCCTTCGAGGAAGGCGACTTCCGCGATCGCGCCGCCGGTCACGAGCTGGGTCGCACCGGCGGTCAGCAGATAACGCGTGGTGGAGTCGCCGCGCGCGGCGGCGACCCACGCCGGGTCGTCGCGCAGCTCGGCACGGCGCTCGAGAAACGGGCCGGCAAACAGCGTTGGGCGAATGGTCACGCGGACAAATCTACCGCACCCGTCGCCCGCGCGCCCCCTGACCCGGCGCCGCTGTACGGCCTCAGTCCGCCTGGACTTCGCAATGCGGATCGCTCGCCGCGCATTCGTTGCAAACCGGAACGCGCAGGGCGAGGCGGTCGGTGACCAGGACGCCGCTGCAGCAACGGCAGTGGGCGACCCGCAATTCGTCGCCGGCGAGCAGCGCCCCGAGCAGGAATACGGCGTGCTCGAAGGAGATCTGCGACTCGCCCATCAGTGCCGTATATGCCTCGAAGGCCTCGCACAACAGCGCACCGCGCGCGACCGTGGGCGCGGACGCCGCCTCCCGCGCCACCGCCGAAGGTGAAACAGTAATGGTCTGCGGAGTGATCAGGCCGAACAGGCTGCTCACGCTGGCGAAGACCGCCGCTTCGCGGCGCATTCGCAACGAACGCGTGAAGAAAGCTGCCTGGCGCGGCGACTTGCCGCGGTGCCGCGCGACCGTGGCGCCGCCCGCCTCGTAGAGGTAGGTGCGATAGAGCTTGCGGATGCGATCGTCGGTGAGGCCGGTCCACGCACGGATTGTGTGCGTCCGGGCTTCGTGGTGGATGAAGCGCAGCGCGAGATCGAGGCGCAGGCGGTCGCGGCTGTAGCGGTCGTCGGAGATGCGCATGTTTTTCCCTGGTGCCATGTGGATTGTGATTGTCGACAATTTGGGAAAAATTTCCCAAATTTGCAAATGACTTTCAAGGGGTGGCGGCGCAAGATATCTCGCGCGTTTAGGGAGGAATGCCATGACAAGTCGGGGAGGTCAGCGCACCAGGGATGACGTGCGCCACTGGTTACCGTCGCAGGGGGTCGATCCGGAGCCGCTGGCGGCGCTCAACTCGGAATGCCTCGGGCAGTTAGTCCTGCGCGCGGCTGAGAGCGATAACATCGCGTCCGCACCGCTGCTTTTGTCGTCGTTGCGCGTGCAGTGGGCATCGCTGCCGGCTCAGGCCGTGCGCCGGTTGTCCGCAGCGCCATTCAGCCTGTTTGACGCCGGCTTTGCTTCGGCGCCGCGCTGGCTCGAGATGCGAACGCGGGGCGTCAACGAATTGCCGCAACGCGTCGAGCCCGCGTATTTCCCGGCCGACATGGCGCGGGCCATCACGCGTCGCATGCTGGTCTACGGCTGGCACCTCGCGCGCAGCCGGCCGCGCGCGGCGTGCCTGGTCTTCGGTGCGACCATGGCCGGCGTGGAATCACTCGCGGCCTGCTCGCTGGTTTCTCTCGAGGCCGCTGCCGATCGCAACGCCGGAGCGTTGCGACCGCGCTGGGCAAACCAGACCACCTTCTGGCGAGAGCTGCTGCTCGCCGCGTCAGCGGGCGCCGACCGGCGTCTGCACGAACTACTGCTCGGCGGCGTTCAGCGCCTTGCCGCTGAAACACTCGCGGCGCATCCTCTTTGACACAACCTGCGCGCGCTGCTCGATGAAGAAACGCGCGTGCAAGGAGAAGCCACCGAACTCTGCGGACGGAGCCCGCGCATTCAACTTAACTCGGGGAGCAACATGACCATCACGAGATCAGCCATCGCGGCCGTGGCCGCCATGGCGGTGTTCATTTCCTTTGGTGCACACGGCGCAACCCGCGCCGAAGCACTGGCCGCGATGAAAGCCGCGAAGTCCGGCGATGGCGCCCGGCTTGGCGCCAGTCTCGCGGTACTGCAACGGGCGGCGGCGCGTCGCCTGCCGCAGTCCGATGTCACCCACCGCGTAACGCGCAAATTGCCCGCGCTTCGCGCAAGCGATGGATACGTCTCCATCAGCGCATACGGAGATGATCTGCAGGGCCTGCGCACACAACTCACCGCCAAGGGCCTCATCGACGGCGTTGTGCATTCCACGGCCGTGTCGGGCAAGGCGCCGGTCGCGGCACTGGGTGACATGGCCGCCACCACCGGTCTCAAATTTCTGCGGCCCACACTGGCCATGGCGCGTGCCGGCGCAACCTTGTCCCAGGGCGATCGGTCGTTGCGTGCCGATCTCGCCCGCCGTGAAAGCGGAGTTTCGGGACGCGGGATTCGCATTGGCGTGTTGTCCGACAGCTACGACTGCGCACCTGGCGCGTTCGAGCCCGGCGCGCCATTCACGCGCGCGGCGCAGGACATGGCCAACGACGATCTGCCGCGCGACGTGCTCGTCCTCAAGGACCTCGCCGATGCGCCGAGCGACGACTGCTCCGACGAAGGGCGCGCCATG
>DASQJS010000469.1:0-10816 GCA_035630995.1 Steroidobacteraceae bacterium
GCGAACAAGCCCGAACGCTTCCTGCAGTCCGCCACGGCGCTCTTTGGCACCAACGCGCCCTTCATGCCCGCGCTCATCCCGATGAGCGCCACGCTGCTGCCGTATCTGCAGAAATCCGATCCCGCGATGCCACCGCCGGCCGCCCTGAGCCTGCTCGCGGCCGTTCTGGGCGTCTGGCTGCTGGTCGTGCAGGTCCGTATCCTGCGCACGGCGTTCGAGTGGCATTGGGTCGCCGCGCTCATCTTCTTCTTCGCGCTGAACTTCGCTTCGGCGCTGGTGTATGGAATGCTGTTTGGATTTCCGTCCACTCACGTCTAGAGGCTAGAGTCCGGTCATGCACGTTCACATTCTCGGCATCTGCGGCACGTTCATGGGTGGCCTCGCCGCCATCGCCAAGGCCGCGGGCCATCGTGTCACGGGTTCGGACAAGAACGTCTATCCACCCATGAGCACACAGCTCGAAGCGCTCGGCATCGAGCTCATCTCGGGCTTTGAAGCCAGCCAGCTCTCGCCGAAGCCGGACATCGTGGTGGTGGGCAATGTCATGACACGCGGGGCGCCGGTCATCGAGGCGCTGCTCGAAAGCCGGATTCCGTACACCTCGGGGCCCGAATGGCTGGCGCGCGAAGTGTTGCGCGACGTTCACGTGCTCGGTGTTTCCGGAACGCACGGCAAGACCACCACCTCGAGCATGCTGGCCTGGATACTGGAACACGCCGGCCTCAATCCCGGCTTCCTCATCGGTGGCGTGCCCGGTAATTTTTCGGTGAGCGCGCGCCTCGGCGGGCGAAAATATTTCGTCATCGAAGCCGATGAATACGACACCGCGTTCTTCGACAAGCGCGCGAAGTTCGTCCACTACCGTCCGCGCACGCTGGTTCTGAACAACCTGGAGTTCGACCACGCCGACATCTACGAAAACCTTGGCGCCATCCGGAAGCAGTTCCATCACCTGGTTCGCACCATTCCGGGCTCGGGCCGCATTCTCTGGAATTCCGGCGACGATAACCTGAAGGCCACGCTCGCGATGGGCGCGTGGACGCCGCTCGAAGGATTCGCGCGCACGCCCGGCGCCGAGGCGGCGTGGTCGCTCGACGTGGAAGAGGGCGGCGACTACTCCAAGTTCGTGGTGCTCGAAGGCGGCAAGCCTGCCGGCACGGTCAAGTGGTCATTGTTAGGTGCGCACAACGCCGAGAACGCGCTGGCCGCCATCGGCGCCGCGCGGCACGCCGGGGTTTCCGTGGCGCAGTCCATTGCGGCGCTCGCGGATTTCAAGGGCGTCAAACGTCGCATGGAGCTGCGCGGCGAAGTCCGCGGCATCGCGGTGTACGACGATTTCGCGCATCACCCCACGGCAATTGCCTTCACCATCGATGGCTTGCGGCGCAAGGTCGGCGGCAAGCGCATCGTCGCCGTGCTCGAGCCGCGCTCGGCCACCATGCGCATGGGAGTGCATCGCGACACGCTGGCGCCTTCGCTCGCGGGTGCGGATGCGGTGTGGATGTTCGCGCCGCCGGATCTCGGCTGGGACGCCGATGCCGTGGTGGCCACGCTCGGTGCCAAGGGGCGGCTGGCGCGATCGGTCGATGAGCTGGTGAGCGGCCTCGCGGGCAGCACCGCGAGCGGCGACCAGGTACTCATCATGAGCAACGGCGGCTTCGGCGGGCTGCACGGCAAACTACTCGAGGCCCTGGCCAGGATGTGACCGAGCATGTGATCCAGTGAACGAGCCCAGCGTCATCGCGTTGTTTCCGCTGCACACCGTGCTCTTTCCCGGCGGCCCGCTGCCGCTGCGCATCTTCGAAACCCGCTACACCGACATGGTCCGGCGCTGCATGCGCGAGCAACAGCCATTCGGCGTGGTGCTCATCCAGGAGGGTGATGAGGCTGGCGACGTCGCCACCACCGCCACGGTTGGTTGCACGGCGCGCATCGCCGATTTCCACACGCTGCACGACGGATTTCTGGGCATCAGTTGCGTGGGCATGCACAAGTTCCGCGTGTTGCGCGTGTGGCGCGCCAGTGACGGGCTCAACATGGGCGAGATCTCATGGCTGCCGGCCGAACCAGAGCTGGCGCTTCCGGAGCGGTACGCGCATCTGGTGGACACGGTGCGGCGGGCACTCGAAGACCTCTCCGAACACTACGAACACGTCGAGAGGAAATTCGACGACGCCGCCTGGATTGGTGCGCGGCTCACCGAACTACTGCCCATCGAGCTTGCCGACAAGCAGGCACTGCTCGAGCTCGATGACCCGATCGAGCGACTCGATACCCTGCTGACCGTCGTACCCGCGCCGAATAGCTAGGGAATGGTCCGCTGCGGCCGCTGCCGGTACCAGAAGGACATCGCCAGGCCGATGGCCATCGTCCAGGCCAGCACCATCCAGCCGAGGAAGCCGTTGACGTCGCTGAGCATCCAGCTCAATGGGCTGCCGACCTCGCGCTTCGATGTTTCGTTCACCACGTAGATCACCGCGACCCAACCTGCGTGCAGCCCGATGCACGCGGCGATGTTGCCGGTATAGACGCGCGCCATACCGAGCAGGAGGCCAACTGCCACCAGGCAAAGGAAGGCGTCGATGAAGTGCAATGGCTGGGCGAAATCGGCCAGCGCGAACGCCAGCATGTCGATGCCGCTGCCGGCATGCACATCGGCGGCACGAACCCGGTATCGGCCGATGAAGTGAGTAGCCGCGTACACCAGCGAAGTGAGCACGACGGCCACCCGCGCGCCCGACTCGCGCGTGATGGCGAACTGCATGGCGCCGCGCAGAAAGGTTTCTTCGATGAGCGCGACAGTGAGGCCGGTAATGATGGCGCCCAACGCGAGTTGCACCCACTGCAGCGCATTCATGGGCTCGCCGGCCGGTTCGCGCATGTCGAGCAGCAGCATCGTCATGAGCGCGGGCATCATCAGCACGATGCCGAGCACCAGTGCCTTGAACACCCCGGCGACAAACTTTTCTGCGGGCAGGCCGAACCCCAGGCTTTGCCGGTCGGCCATCTTGAGCCGGCGCACCACGATGACGAAGCCGATCGCCAGCAGCAGCATGCCGACGCGGCTCGCGATGCGATGAAACTTGGGGTTATCGAGCCATGGCGCCATCACCAGCCAGGCCGGGTAGCCAAGGAAGGCGATGCCGGCGAGGCCCAGCGCAATCAATCCTGTGAAGATCGCGAAGGCTCGCAATCTGGGGGTCAGCGAGGTGTCTTGGCGGCAGGTACCGCAACGGCCTTGTGGCCATCACTCCTGAGCAATGCCAGCAGGCCTTCGCGGCCCACGAAGTGCAGAGCGCCAACCACCACGAGGTAGTCGCGATCTTCTTCGAGCAGCGCTTTGATTTTCGGCAGCCACAGGCGATTGCGCACGCCGAGCAGAGCGTCGTAGAGCTCCGGTGACTTCTCGCGCTCCTTCAGGAATTCCTTCTCGAGGGCGCGCAGGTCTCCGGCGCGCCAGGCGGCGATGAGCTTCTGCAGGTCATCGTTGAGTTGCGGTGCGTCGTCGGCGGAATCCAGCAGGAAGCGCGTTTGTTCCTCGAAGCTGCGATCGTCGAAGACGCTCAGCTGATCGATGACGGTTTCCAGCCCCTCGACGGGCTTGCCATCGGTGCGCGCTCGCTCGGTGATCTGCATGTCGATGCCGAGATTCGCGTCGAACCCGGTCTTGTTGAGCGCGAACTGCGTGAGTACCAGCGCCGCCGCCCAGGGCTCGAGCTTTGCGATGACCATTTCGGGCACTTCGAGCGAGGCAGCCAGCGCGGCGATGCGTTGATAAGGCTCCGCCCCCACCACGTCCTTGAGGGACTTGTCGGCAGGCAACGTGCCGTTCGTGGTGATGAACTTCACCGCGTCGAGCGGGTTCATGTCATCGAGATCGACTTCCAGCACGATGACATCGGACGCCATGTATGCGCGTTCGAGCTGCTCGGGAAAATCGGAATGGCCTTTCGGCAGTGCGTGCACCGAACCGGCGAGATAGACCGTGTTGCGCGTGCCTTTCATCGACCAGACTGACGTTTCGCCGCGCGCGTGTGCAACCTGGGCGCCAAACGCGAGCAACAGCACACCCGCGAGGCCGTGGGCGAGGCCTCTGGACATCGCTTCAGGAAAAATCATGCCGCGGATTCTGCGGCAGTCAGCGAGTGCACGCCAGTGTCGATGGCGCCGTTGGAGTGGAGGGTGAGCAGCCGATAGGCCGGCGGCTGAGTGTCGATGACGAACTGATCGGAGCGCGGCTGGAATTGCGCGCAGGTGGAAGGTGTCGCAATCAGTCGCACGCCACGACGCGCGCCTTCGAAGTCCTGGTGCACATGGCCCCAAACCACCGCGCGCACCTGGGGATGACTGTCGATGACCGACCAGAACTCGTCCGCATTGGACAAGCCGACGCTGTCGAGCCAACGGCTGTGCATCGCGATCGGATGGTGATGCAGGCAGACCATGGCGTGGCGCTGGCGCGCGCGGCCCAGCTCTTCATCGAGTTTGGTCAGCATTTCGACGGAGATGCGACCGCCGGCCTGTTCGGGCACCACGCTGTCGAGCAGCACGATGCGCCAGGCGCCGATGTCGGCGGGGCCGTCCAGCTCGAAGGGGCGGCCCGCAAGCGCTTCGCGCATCTGCGGAACGAAATCGTGATTGCCGGGAATGCACAGCACCGGCTTGCCGAAACGGGCGAACAGGCGTCGGAAATGCTCGTAGCCGCCAGCGTCGTCCTGTACCAGGTCGCCGGTGACCAGGATGGCATCGCTCATGGCGATATGGCCCGACGCATCAGCGAGCGTGCGCTCCAGCGTCTCGTAGGTATTCACGCCACGCAGCGTGCCCGCGATATCGCCAAACAAATGGGGGTCCGTGAACTGGATGACTCTGATTGCACTCATTCATTCGAACTCTACAAACATGCCGGGGAGGGGCCGGTGATGCACGTCACGACATGGTTCATGGCGCTGTAACGTGGTGAACCAGGTCGCAAACCACCCCCGGAATAATGTGAAACAGAGTCGTCGTCTAGCGACTTTCCGAAGATGTAACCGCTATCAAAACAATGGTAAATCGCTGCGGTAGAGTCCATAGGGAACTGACCCTATTGCTCTTCCAAGATTCCCGACCCGCTAGCGCGCTAAAGTGTCAGTACTTATGAAACGACCTGGCAAGAATGACCCCAGCCGGCCGCGGGAAGGCGACTACGACTACAAGCGCGAGTTCTATCGGAGTTCGTCGGTCGCCGAGGACTACGACTTCCACCGTTTCAGCTCTCCGGAGCGCCAGAAGCGCAACCGGCGCAAGTGGGCCGCTATCTCCAGGGCGCTGCGCGAAGCCACCGGCGTTCGAACGATCCTCGATCTGCCCTGCGGAACGGGAAGGTTTACCGGCGCGCTGGCGCGCGAAGGGTTCGAAATCGTCGGCAGCGACATCTCGATGGAGATGCTGCACAAGGCGGCTTCCCTTGGAAACGAAAACAAGGCGGATGGTCAGCATCCAGCGATCCGCGGTTACGTGCAGGCCAACGCCGAACACCTGCCGCTGCGCAACGATTCACTCGACTGCGTCGTCAGCATCCGCTTCATGATGCACGTCGACCCGGTCACGCGCGTGCGCATGCTGCGCGAGTTCCATCGCGTCTCGCGTCGCTGGGTCGTCATCGACTACCGCCACTGTTACTCGTTTCGTTACGTGCTCACGCACACGCTCGGCAGGCTCGGCATCGGCCGGCCGCCGCTGTCGCGTGTGTCTCGCAAGGAACTCGAAAAGGAGTTTGCCGATGCGGGGTTCGCGATCCGCAACGTGATTCGCGTGTCGGCGCCTCTTCTCTCGGACAAGTGGATAGTCCTCGCCGAGCGGGCGTGAGCCCGGTTACATCAGACGCAGTTCGGCGGCGGCAGCTTCGAGCCCGGTCACGTATTCCCTCGTCGAGCGAAGCCCGTCCTTCAGGCCGCGGTAGTTCACCAGCTCCAGTGCTTCCTCGTACGGACACCAGCGCGACTCCGCGTGTTCCTGCGGATCGAGCCTGAGTTCAGTCTTGCCGGCTTCCGCTGCGTATACCGCGATCATCTGCATGGTCCCGAAACGGCGGTTATAGATGTTGTAAACGTGCTCGGCAGCCCAGATGCCCGTAGCGGCGATTCCGAAGTCCGCCAGCAGACGCACGATGGCCGGCACCACGCGCTCCGAATCCTGCATGAAGCCGCTCGGGATCTGCCAGAACCGCCCGCCGTTGAAGTAGCGGTCGGCCTTGAGCTGCGAGGTGTGCAGTAGCAGGTATTCCACCTGCGCGGGGGTCCGGCGGAACACCCAGACGTCGAAAACATTGGATTCGAGCTTCATGCGCGGACGATGCCATACGCCGGGGCCATGAACCGCAAATGTCCACCGAGACAACGACTCGCCAGGACGAGTTTTCCCGCATTCGGGTTGCCCCCGCCAGCCCGCCTGTCGGACAATGCGCGCCCTTTATGGATACCCCAGCCATGACCCCCACCCGCCGCGCCCTGGCCAACGCCATCCGCGCGCTCTCCATGGATGCCGTTCAGGCCGCGAATTCGGGACACCCCGGCGCCCCCATGGGCATGGCCGACATCGCCGAAGTGCTGTGGCGCGATGTGCTCAAGCACAACCCCGGCAACCCCAAATGGTGGAACCGCGACCGCTTCGTGCTTTCGAACGGTCACGGCTCGATGCTGCTGTATTCGCTGCTCCATCTGACCGGCTATCCGCTGGCCATCGATGAACTGAAGAAATTCCGCCAGCTGGGTGCGCGCACCGCGGGACATCCTGAACGCGATCTCGAGATCGGTATCGAAACGACGACCGGGCCGCTCGGCCAGGGTTTCGCGAACGCGGTGGGCATGGCGCTCGCCGAGAAACTTCTCGCGGCGCAATACAACAAGGACGGCGCGGCGATCGTCGATCACCACACTTACTGCTTCGTCGGTGACGGCTGCCTCATGGAAGGCATTTCGCACGAAGCGGCGTCGTTCGCCGGGCACCTGAAGCTCGGCAAGCTCATCGTGTTCTACGACGACAACGGCATCTCCATCGACGGCAAGGTCGCCGGCTGGTTCACGGAAGACACGCCGAAGCGCTTCGAAGCGTACGGCTGGCATGTCGTGAAGAACGTCGATGGGCACGATGCCGATGCAGTTGCCGCCGCGATCAAGAAAGCGAAGAACCGCAAGGACCAGCCTTCGATCATCTGCTGCAAGACTACTATTGGCTGGGGTGCGCCTAACAAGCAGGGCACCAAGTCGGCACACGGCGAGGCCCTGGGTCCCGATGAAGTCGCGAATGCGCGCAAGACGCTGGGCTGGGAATCGCCGCCCTTCGTCATTCCCGAAGACATCCGGGCCGCCTGGGATCATCGCGAGGCTGGCGCCGCCGCAGAAAAGAAATGGCTGCGCGTGTGGCGCCGCTACAAGCGCGAATTTCCGAAGGAAGGCGCGGAGTTCGAACGCCGCATGAAGGGTGATCTGCCGGCCGACTGGGCGGAGATCGTCCAGGCCGCGATTGCCGCAGGCGCCGCTGTCACCGGTGCGCAGGCGACGCGCGCATCGTCGCAGGCGGTGCTGAACGTGCTCGGGCCGAAGATGCCCGAAATGTTGGGCGGCTCGGCGGATCTCACCGGCTCGGTGAATACCAAGCGCAAGGATTCGGTCGACCTCACTACCGAAAACTTCCACGGCAACTACGTTTATTACGGCGTGCGCGAATTCGGCATGACGGCCATCATGAACGGCATCACCGTGCACGGCGGTTATCGTCCGTACGGCGGCACGTTCCTGGTGTTCTCCGATTACGCGCGCAACGCGGTGCGCGTCGCGGCGATCATGCATTGCCCGACCACGCTCGTTTACACGCACGATTCCATCGGTCTCGGCGAAGACGGGCCGACGCACCAGCCCATCGAACATCTCGCTTCGTTGCGCGCCATGCCCAACCTGCACACCTGGCGTCCCTGCGACGCAGTGGAATCGGCTGTCGCATGGACGTCCGCGCTCGAGCGCAAGAATGGCCCGACGGCGCTCATCTTCACGCGCCAGGGTCTCCCGCAGCAGGCGCGCACCCCCGAGCAGTTAGTCGCGCTGCGCAAGGGCGGCTACGTACTCATCGACAGCAACGGGCCGCCGGAAGCCATCGTGATCGCCACGGGTTCCGAGGTCGGGTTCGCCGCCGAAGCGGTCAAGGAACTGCAGGCTGCGGGGAAGCGCGTGCGCCTGGTCTCCATGCCGTGTTGTGAGGCCTTCGATGCGCAGCCCGCGCCCTATCGCGAAAGCGTGTTGCCGGCCTCGTGCATGCGCCGCCTCGCCGTCGAAGCGGGCGCCACGCAGTCGTGGTGGCGTTACGTCGGGTCGCAGGGCCGCGTGATGGGCATCGAGAGCTTTGGTGCCTCGGGCAAAGGCCCGGATCTTTTCAAACATTTCGGTCTGACTGCCGCCGATCTCAAGGCGCAGGTCGAGCAAATGCTCGCCTGAAGACCGCATCAGCTGCTTTCGTAATTCTTTCGATTTCAACGCAAGGGGATTTGGACAGATGGCAATCAAAGTAGGCATCAACGGTTACGGACGTATCGGCCGCAACATTCTGCGCGCGCTCTATGAAGCCAAGCGCAACAACGAAATCCAGATCGTCGCGGTCAATGACCTGGGCGATGCGCAGACCAACGCGCACCTCACGCAGTACGACACCGCGCACGGCAAATTCCCCGGCACGGTGAGCGTCGAAGGCGACTCCATCGTCGTGAACGGCGACAAGATCAAGGTCTTCGCGCAGCGGGATCCGTCGAAAATCGACTGGGCCTCGGTGGGTGCCGAATACGTGTTCGAGTCCACCGGTTTCTTCACCACCAAGGCCGATGCGGGCAAGCATCTCGCCGGCGGTGCGAAGAAAGTCGTCATTTCCGCCCCGGGCGGCAAGGACGTGGACGCGACGGTCGTCTACGGCGTGAACCACAACGTGCTCAAGGCCTCGCACACGGTCATCTCCAATGCCTCGTGCACGACCAACTGCCTCGCGCCGTTGGCCAAGGTGCTCAACGACAAGATCGGCATCGTCAGTGGATTGATGACGACGATCCACGCGTACACCAACGACCAGCGCCTGACCGACGTCTATCACGAGGACATCCGCCGTGCGCGTTCCGCCACGATGTCGATGATCCCGGCGAAGACCGGCGCGGCCGCGGCCGTCGGCCTGGTGCTGCCCGAACTCAAGGGCAAGCTCGATGGCTTCGCGATCCGCATTCCGACCATCAATGTGTCGCTGGTCGACCTGACCTTCGTCGCCAAGCGCGCCACGACCGTGGAAGAGATCAACAAGGTTGTGAAGGAAGCCGCGGACGGCGCCATGAAGGGCGTGCTCGCGTACACCGACAAGCAGCTCGTCTCGATCGACTACAACCACGATCCGGCATCGTCCACCTACGACTCGACGCTGACGCGCGTCACCGAAGGCACGCTGGTCAAGGTCTGCTCCTGGTACGACAACGAATGGGGCTTCTCGAACCGCATGCTGGATACCACGATCGCCTGGTCGAAAGCCTCCTGAGGCCGTAATCCATGAACGTGCTGCGCATGGCGGATCAGGACCTCGCTGGCAAGCGGGTCCTGATTCGCGAAGATCTGAACGTGCCCGTCGAGGGCGGCAAGGTCACCAGCGATGCGCGCATCCGCGCGTCGCTGCCGACCATCAAGCTGGCGCTCGAGAAAGGCGCGAAGGTGTTCATCTCTTCGCATCTCGGTCGGCCGGAAGAGGGCGTGTACGCGGAAGAGTTTTCGCTCGCGCCCGTGGCTGCGCGCCTGTCTGACTTGCTAGGCAAGCCGGTGCTGCTCAAGAAGGACTGGCTCCTCGGCGTCGACACGCCAGCAGGTTCGGCGGTGCTGCTCGAGAACGTGCGCTTCAACAAGGGCGAGAAGAAAGACAAGGAAGAGCTCGCGAGGCAGATGGCGTCGCTGTGCGACATCTATGTCATGGACGCTTTCGGCACGTCACATCGCGCCGAAGCATCCACGCATGGCGTCGGCAAGTACGCGAAGGTCGCTTGCGCGGGCCCGCTGCTCGTGGGCGAGCTCGAAGCGCTCGAGCGCGCGCTGGCGAAGCCGGCACGGCCGCTCGTGGCGATCGTCGCGGGCTCGAAGGTTTCCACCAAGCTCACGGTGCTCGAATCCTTGTTAGCCAAGGTGGACAAGCTGATCGTGGGCGGCGGCATCGCCAACACGTTCCTCGCTGCGACGGGCATCAACGTGGGCAAATCGCTGCACGAGGCGGACATGCTCGACATGGCGCGCAAGCTGCTCGATGCGGCACGCGCGCGCGGCGCGGAAATCCCGTTGCCTACGGACGTGGTGGTGGCGAAGGAATTCGCGGCCACGGCGCACGCCGACATCCGCAGCATCCATGAGGTTCGGCCCGACGAGATGATTCTCGACATCGGCCCGGATTCCGCGGAGCGGTTCGGAAAGATGTTACAGACCGCCGGCACCATCGTCTGGAACGGCCCCGTGGGCGTGTTCGAATGGGATCAATTTGGTGAAGGCACCAAGGCCATCGCGCAGGCCATTGCCAGGAGCCCGGCGTTTTCGCTGGCCGGTGGCGGCGACACGCTGGCGGCCATCGAGAAGTACGGCGTCGAGGAAGACATCTCGTACATCAGCACGGGCGGCGGCGCGTTCCTCGAGTTCGTCGAGGGAAAGACGCTTCCTGCTGTCGCGATGCTCGAATCGCGGGCGAAGCAATAGCGGCAATGAAAACGGGGTCGCGCGCAGATTTCGGCACGGCCCGTTTTTCTTCGCTCCGTTCTTCCCTGTTGTTGTTCGCAGCC
>DASQJS010000470.1:0-2055 GCA_035630995.1 Steroidobacteraceae bacterium
AGACATGGCCGTCCGAAGTCTTCGGCTGGCTGGTGATCTGGAAGCGCAACGGCACGATGCAGGTGAGCTCGTTGCGCGCACGGGTCATGGCCACATACAGCACCCGGCGCTCTTCTTCGATGAGCTCGGCCTTGGTGGCAAATTCGTTTGGAAAACTGCCGTCGACGACATTGAGGATGAAGACGTTGTCCCACTCCATGCCCTTGGCGGAGTGCACGGTGGAGATCACGAGGTAGTCCTCGTCCATCACCGGCTGGCCAGCCAGGTCGCTGGTCGCGTGCGGCGGATCGAGCGTGAGCTCGGTGCAGAATCGTTCGCGGTTCTGGTACTGCGAAGACAGCAGCTCGAGCTGGTCGAGGTCACCGATACGCGTGTGCACGTGATCGTACAGACGCTCCATGTGCGGCCGGTACCACTCGCGAACCAGGTGGATCTGGCCGCGCCATTCGCGATTCGGATCGCCCAGGGCCGCAAGCAGCTCGTTGAATTTCTTCCAGGCGGCGCGCGCCTCTGTCGGGGGTTCGAACTTTTCGAACGAGGTCCACAGATGGCCGCTGGCAACGAAGTGATCGAGGGCGCGCTTGGCATTGGCCGGGCCCATGCCAGGCATGAGTTGCAGCACGCGGAAGGCGGCCAGCTGATTGTGCGGGTTGTCGGCCCAGCGCAGCACCGCCAGCAGGTCCTTGACGTGTGCGGCGTCGAGGAACTTGAGGCCACCGTACTTCACGAAAGGAATCTTGCGTTTCGCCAGCTCGATTTCGAGGACGTCGCTGTGAGTGCCGGTGCGGAACAGGACCGCCTGGCGCTTGAGCGGGATGCCGGCTTCGCGCGAGGCCAGGACCCGGGTGCAGATGAACTCCGCCTGCGTCGGCAGATCTTCGACTGTCACGAGCTTCGGCCGCGGACCCTGTCCGCGCATCGACAGCAGATGCTTGCGGTACTGCCGCGGCGCCTCCGCCATGAGGGCATTCGCGGAGTCGAGGATGCTCTGGCTCGAACGGAAGTTCTGCGCCAGCGTGACCACCTCGGCCTTGGGTCGGTAGCGATCCGGGAAGCCGAGAATATTCTCCACGGCAGCGGCACGGAATGAGTAGATAGCCTGTGCATCGTCGCCGACCACCGTGACGCCCTGCCCATCCGGCTTGAGCGCGGCGAGGATGTCGCCCTGCAGCTTGTTCGTGTCCTGGTATTCGTCGACCAGCACGTGGTCGAAATGCGCGGACACGGACTTGGCGATCCGGTCTTCGCTCATCATTGCGTGCCAGTAGAGCAGCAGGTCGTCGAAATCGAGTACCCGGTTCTGTGACTTGCGTTCCACGTAGGCGCGCAGCAGCTTGGCGATGTCCTCTTCCCAGTGCGCGCACCAGGGATGCTGCGTCTCGAGCGTTTCCTTGAGCGACTTCTGCGTATTCACGCGGTAGGAATAGATCGAGAGGCAGGTGTCCTTGCGCGGGAACCGCTGGCCCTTGCCCGAATAACCGAGCTCGGTGCGAACCGTGTCGACCAGGTCCGCCGAATCGGAGCGATCGAGGACACTGAAAGATGGATCGAGGCCCACGTGCTTGGCGTAGTGGCGCAGCAGGCGATTGCCGATGGAATGGAACGTGCCGGCCCAGGTGAGCCGTTGCGAAATCGCCTGCGCTTTGCCGCCGCCGAGCTTCTCGTCGAAAGCTTCGCGCATGATTTCGTTGGCGCGGCGCTTCATCTCGATGGAGGCGCGCCGCGTGAACGTCAGCATCAGGATGCGCGCGGGATCGACGCCACTCATCGCGAGGTGCGCCACGCGATGCGCGAGCGTGTTGGTCTTGCCAGTGCCCGCGCCGGCGACGATCAGCAGCGGACCCGCGCGAAAGCCCTTCCCACCGGGAAGAGGCTCACCGTAAGTCACCGCCTTGCGTTGCGGAGCGTTCAGACTTCCGAGTTGTTCGGCCGTGGACATCAATACAACAATATATGAATGGCGATTGAAATTAGGACCGGCTCCCCGGAAGCCGTGACGGGCGTCACGCCGGTATCTGGCCGGAATGTGACGCCTTTTTGATCTCGATTTGCCCC
>DASQJS010000471.1:0-3086 GCA_035630995.1 Steroidobacteraceae bacterium
TTCTACAAGGATGTCGACAGCTTCGTGCAGACGCTGCGAGATCAGCGTCCGTTCACCGGCAATCCCTACGGTCTCGACGACAGCGTCGCGATCGCGGCCTGCGGCAATACCGCCGGTTGCAGCCCGGCATCGATCTGGGACTTCAACACTCCGCAAACCACGGAAGGCGGCCCGGTCAAAGGCTTCGAAATCAGCTACCAGCAGCCGTTCAGCTTCCTGCCCGGCGTGTGGAGCAACTTCGGCGCCATCCTCAACTACACCGGTGTCGAATCCGAGATCACGTACATCACGGTATCGGGCGCGGTGGGCGCGCCTCCTGTCTACACCCCGGTCACCGACGACCTCACGGGTCTGTCGAAGGACGCCTACAACGCCACGCTGTACTTCGACAACAAGGTCTTCAGTGCGCGCGTGTCGGCGGCCTACCGCTCCGACTACCTCACGACGGTGCCGGGTCGTAACAGCAACGATGTCGAAGGCACGGCGGAGACGATGAACATCGACTTCTCGACCTCGTACAACATCAACGACAACTTCTCCGTCTCGCTCGAGGCGTTGAATCTCACCGATGAAGTGCAGGACCAGTGGGTGGGAACGGCTGCCGATCGCCTGTCCTACTATCACCACCAGGGAACGCAGTATTACCTGGGTGCCCGCTTCAAGTACTAGTTAGATCGGGGAACGCCCCGGACTCGATGCGATCCAATGGGGACAGAAGAAATTCTGTCCCCATTTTTGTTTGCGGCGGCATACTCCGCCCATGAAGCCGCCCCAAAAGTTGTCAATGAATCGGCGAGAGATCATTCTCGCTGGCACCATGGCTGCCCTCACCTCCGCGTCGCGTACACCTGCTGCTCCCGAGCCCGGTGATTCGGTCATCGAGCTCTGGCCGGGCGGCGCGCCCGGCGGCGACAAAGTCACGGTCAAAGAAGAAATCGTGGAGCGGCTGCCGGATGGCCCGCTGCGCGATCGGTTCGTGCAGCACGTGACGCGCCCGCTGCTGACCCTGTTCAAGCCCAGGACCGCCTACAACGGCATCACGCTGCTCATCGTGCCCGGTGGCGGCTACGTGCGCGTGGTCATCGACAAGGAAGGTGTCGAGGCAGCCGAATGGTTTACGCAGCGCGGTTTCGCCGCTGCCGTTTTGCGTTATCGGCTGCCTGCGGATGGGTGGGCGAACGGCCCCGACGCACCGGTGCAAGACGCGATGCGCGCCATGCGCCTGCTTCGCGCGAATGCGGCGAAACACGGGACACCGATGCGAAGCATCGGCGTCATCGGGTTCTCGGCGGGCGGCCACCTGTGCGCCCGCCTTCTTACCGAACCAGGCATTACCTACGCACGGCGTGATTCTGCGGACGATCTGTCGGCGCGTCCGGATTTCGGTGTGCTCATGTATCCGGTGATCGCGATGACGGGTCCATATGCGCACGCGGGGTCCGTAAGCCAGTTGCTGGCCGCAGGCCATGGCTCGGGGTCGGAGTCGGGCAGTCCCGTGAATCCCGATGGTTTCGCGCCTCACTTTCATGTCGGACGAAACACTCCGCCCACCATGCTGGTGCACGCGGCGGATGACACCAGCGTTCCACTGGAAAACTCGTTGCTGATGTACGACGCCTTGCGCAAGGCGGGTGTGCGCAGCGAATTGCACGCTTTCGACAGCGGCGGACACGGCTTTGGGCTGCGTAGCGTCGCCGGCAAGGACGTGGCCGCGTGGCCGACTCTGGTTCAGAACTGGGCGACGAACAATGCGACACCCTGAAATCGTCGACCGCCGTCGGCGCAGACTGCTGGGCGTGGGAGCGGCGTCGGTTGGCCTGGCGATGTCCCCATTCGCGCGCGCGGCAACGGCCGGGCCGATCGTTCGAACCACGGCCGGACGAGTGCGCGGCACTCGCGACGGTGACCTGCAGGTATTCCGCGGCATCCGTTACGGCGCCGATACCAGGTCACGCCGCTTCATGCCGCCGGTTGCGCCCGCGCCCTGGCGCGGAATTGTCGAAGCCACGGCCTTCGGCGCGGCCAGCATGCAGCCGGGTTCGGAAGCGAATCAGTCCGAAGACTGCCTGTTCCTCAATGTGACGGCGCCGCTCGAGAAATCCACGCGCCCGCGACCGGTCATCGTGTACATCCACGGCGGCGCTTATTCGAGCGGCTCCGGCTCGAGCCCCCTGTACGACGGCGCCAACCTGAGCCGTCGCGGTGATGTCGTCGTGGTGACACTGAACCATCGGCTCAGCTTGTTTGGGTATCTTTATTTGAAGGAGTTTCCGGATTCCGGCAACGCTGGAATGCTCGACCTGGTGCTGGCGCTGCAATGGGTGCGCGACAACATCGCGGCGTTCGGCGGTGATCCCGGTTGCGTGACTTTGTTAGGCCAGTCGGGCGGCGGCGCGAAAATCGCGACGCTCATGGCGATGCCGGTGGCCGCCGGGTTGTTTCATCGCGCAGCCACGATGAGCGGCCAGCAACTGACCGCCTCCGGCCCGCTGCATGCGGCCGGGCGCACGCGCGTGCTGCTGGACAAACTCGGCGTCCCGGTGGAACGCGCGGCGACAGTCGCTAGCCTCACCGCGGCGGAACTGTTACGCGCGCATTCCGGATCCGTCGACCCGTACATCGGGCGCGGCAGCGTCTACATGGGACCGGTACTCGACGAGCGCACTCTCACGCGCCATCCGTTTTATCCGGACGCGCCGCCGCAGTCGGCGGGCATACCGATGATGATCGGCAACACCCATGACGAGACCCGCTCGCTCATCGGACGCGGCGATCCCGGCGTTTTCGCCATCACCTGGGAAGCGCTGCCGCAACGGCTCGAGGCGGAATTGCGCGTCGACATTTCCGCAGCGCTGGTCGTCGCCGAATATCGCAGGTGGTATCCGCATTATTCCCCCGCCGACGTCTTCTTCTCCGCGACCACCGCAGGACGTTCCTGGCGCGCAGCCATCGTCGAGGCGGAACTGCGCGCCGCGCAGGGCTCCCCGGCGTTCGCCTATCAGCTCGACTGGGGCTCGCCGCAGGACGGTGGCAAGTGGGGCGCGTTCCACACGCTGGACATCCCGCTGATGTTCGGCACTTTGACC
>DASQJS010000472.1:0-12177 GCA_035630995.1 Steroidobacteraceae bacterium
CGATCGAACGTCTGCTTGAAGGTCATCGTGCCGAAGCGTTTGAGCAACGCGTCGTAACCCGAAATCGCGCCCGGCACCGTCGTGGCATTGACACCGCCCGGCGGCATCGCCTTGACGCCTAACTTCTTCGTGAAGTATTCGGGCGTCCATTGCGCCGGCGCCCAGCCCGCGGAGTTGAGCGCGTAGAGCTTCTTGTCCCTGGCGATATACACCAGCGCAAATAGGTCGCCGCCGATCCCGGTGTCGTTGGGCGAGGTGACATCGAGCACCGCGCCGGTCGCCACCGCCGCATCGACGGCGTTGCCGCCCTGCTGCAGGATTTCGAGGCCGGCCTGGGCCGCGAGCGGGTCGCTGGTCGCGACGATGCCGTGGCGCGCGAGAACTTCCGACCGGCCCTGTGCCGGCCATCCTTGCGCGCGCGACCCGGGCACGGGGTTGATGGTGCTGGCTGGCTGCGGATTGCCGGCTGTGGGTATGCCAAAGGCGTTCGGAGATTGGGCGAGGCACGGCATCTGCCAGATCAACAGGGCCAGGATGGCAATTCGGGTCTGGTTGATCATGGGCCTCAGGAGCTCTTGAGGCTGATGAGCGAGAGGAATTCGCGCCGCAGTGCGCCGTCCTTGAGGAACACGCCGCGCATGACGCTGTTGGTCATCTTCGATGCGTTGTCCTTGACGCCACGCCAGTGCATGCAGAAGTGATCTGCTTCCATGACTACCGCGACGCCGTCCGGCTCCACCTTCTCTTCGAGCATGTTGGCGAGCTGGATGACCGCCTCTTCCTGGATCTGCGGCCGCGTCATGATCCATTCGGCGAGGCGCGAGTACTTCGACAGGCCGATGAGCGCGGAGTCCTGGTTCGGCATCACGCCGATCCAGAGGCGGCCCATGATCGGACACAGGTGATGACTGCATGCGCTGCGCACGGTGATGGGCCCCATGATCATGAGCTCGTTCAAGTGCGCGGCGTTCGGGAACTCGGTGACATTGGGCATGGGAACGAAGCGGCCGCGGAAGACTTCGTTCACGTACATCTTCGCCACGCGGCGCGCGGTCTCGCGCGTGTTGTGGTCGTGCTCCACGTCGATGACGAGCGCTTCGAGCACACCCGCCATCTTCGCCGCCACCTCTTTGGTCAGCTCCTCGAGCTCGCCCGGCTCGATGAATGCGGAGATGTTGTCATTGGCGTGAAAGCGCTGCTGCTTTGCTTCCAGGCGGCGGCGTATGCGCTGGGAGACGGAACTCGCTTCTTCTGGCATGGGAGCTCACCCGTACGGGACAGGCGCATAGCATACACGCGCGCATTTCAGACGCCTGATAAGGCGATTCGAGGTACGCGCGAGATGGCCTACATGCCGCGTCAGGCTCGCGTGATAGCGTGGTCGATGCCTCAAAACCGGACCAAGGGAACGCCCGAGCGGGCGACGACCGACAAGAGCCTCACCAAGGAGCGACAGAACGCCGACCAGGCTCTCGCTGAACAGAAGGCTGCCGTCGAAGCCGACGCCGATCGCGTGGTCAAGCTCGCGCGCGAACAAGCGGACACCGTGCTGCACGCCGCTCGAGACAAGGCAGACGTCAAGCTCGAATCCGTCATGCCTACCCCGCTCGTCCGCGCGGTCATCGAGCGGGAGCGCAAAAGCGAAGACCGCGCCGTCGAAAACGAGCGAGCGGCGGCCGACGAGGCTTTGCAACAGGAACGTGAGCAGAATGCACGTGACCTATTGGCACTGCTGCCACTCGAGCGCAAGAGCACCGATCGTTCCCTGTCGACCGAGCGCGTGCGCTCGGACGACGCCGTCGCTCATCGCGACGATGTTCTCGCCATGGTCAGCCATGACCTCCGCGATTTGTTAGGGGCGATCGTCAGTTCCTCCGCACTGGTGTTGCGCACTGCCGCCGTCGGGGATGCCGGAAATACGACACGCACTGGCGCAGAGCGTATCCAGCGTTACGCCGCTCGCATGAAGCGACTCATCGACGACCTCACGGACGTGGCGAGAATCGACGCCGGCAAACTGTCTCTGCGGCCGGCGCCGGGCAATCTGGCGCCTCTCATCAACGAGGCGGTCCTCGCGTTGCGCGGTGCGGCGACGTCGAAAGACCTTTCGCTCGACCTGCCTTTCTGCGACGAACCCATCCCCGTGATATTCGACGGTGACCGGGTGCTGCAGGTACTGACCAACCTGATCGCCAATGCCATCAAGTTCACGCCCGCGGGCGGGCGCATCCGTGTCGAATGCGCGCATGCGGAGCACATGGCGAGAGTATCGATAAGTGACACGGGTCCGGGAATTGCGCCGGACCTCCTGGAGGCCATCTTCGAGCGCTTTCGCCAGGGTGAAAACCAGGAGCGGCGCGGTCTGGGCCTGGGTCTCTACATCTCACGCACTCTCATCGAGGCGCAGCACGGAAAGATCTGGGCGGAAAGTACGCCTGGCAACGGCACCACCGTGTCGTTCACTCTGCCCCTGATGAGGGAAGTCACCTAGCGACGCGATAGTCAGGTGCCGGGTGGGGAAAGTGGGGAGTACGCGACTCCCCACTTTCCCCACCCGGCACCGCCACCGCCATCGTCACAGCGACTTCAGATACTCCACGAGATCGCCAAGCTGGTCCTTGGTGAGACTCAATGAACGTTCCTTGTTGTAGTGCTCCACCACGTCTCCGAGTGTCTTCGCGCTGCCGTCATGGAAGTACGGCGGATGGTGCTGCAGGCCACGCAATGGCGTCGTGCGGAATGCGCGATTCGCGGTACGCATGGCATAGGCGCTGTCCATGCCCGTATCAGCGGGCGCATGCAGCTTTCCGGAATCGTTGTCCGTACCGCTGCCACCCACGTGACAGGTCGCGCAGGTGCGGTTGAACGTGACCTTGCCGCGCTGTGCGGCCTGGGCGTCGTAGCTCGAAGCGTCGGCGCGGGGTGCCGGCAGGCTGTGCTGGTAGGCGCGCAGCGCCGGTAGTTTGGAGGTCACCAGGTCCGGCGAGTGCTTGACGTCGATCTTGAGCCGGTCATCCTTGAAATTGCCCTGCCCGCCCATCTGCGTCACGGCCACGTACGCATTCCAGTAGGAAATCGGACCTTCGGCCGTGTACGTCTCGTTCTTGACCTTCGCGAGCCCATACGCGGGCGGAATGACCAGCGGATTGTTCTTGCCGTCCTGGTTGTAGCGCGGGTCGTATTTGCCCCGGCCCCACGAGGTGTAGACCTTCTTTTGCTCAGCGGTGAGCGCCGGCGACAGTGAGATGATCTTGCCCACGTCGAGGTCGCGATTGGGCCAGCCATCGCGGCGCTTGCCGATGCCGGCCTGGACCGAATCATCGACGGTGGAATGACACAACGCGCAGGTGACCCCGAGGCGCGTAATGTGATTGTTCGCATCCACCTCGGCTTTGAGGCCCACGACGGCGTTCATCTTCAGCAATGCCACCGTGGTTTTCGGATCCTTCAGATCCACCTTCTCGAGGATGCCAGGCGGCAGCACTTCGGAATCGACCTTGAGTCCCACCTTGAGCGCCGTGGTCGGGTCGACTTTCTGCTCGACCACTTTGTGAAGCCCGAGCTTGTCGGTCCAGAGCTGCTCGTCGCCAAAGGTGTCGAAGCGGAAGATTTCCTTACCCTGGCTGATGAGGCCGGGATCGTCGGCGGCTCCCGCCGCCAGGCTCGACAAGCCTAACGCGGTCGCCAACAAACAATTTCGCAGTCCACGCACGGGGTTGTTCATGTCGTCTCCTGACTCGTAGGCAGTTGTCTTGCAATTGCAAGCTACGCCTAACTTCCGGGAGCGATCTGTAGGAGTGCGGAACGTTCAGGACAGGGCTTTTTCTCGCGCAACGACGGGTAATGCACGAAGCACCAATTTTGTTCCCGCTATTTCGATGTCTGGAGAGCAAACATGAATGCCGGCACGGGCCGGCCGGCACTTTTCAACCACGCAGCCATCGCGCTGACCACGCTTATCACCGGCGCACGTTGCCCCATGCGCTCGCGCCAGGCAAGCAGGCGCGGTGTGCCCGCGGTCAACGGGGCGCCCTGGCGCTCGCCAAACAACGCGGCCATGTAGAAAGCGATGTCCGCGAACGAGTAGCTGCCGGCGAGCCAATCCGCTTCCAGCCGCCGCTCCATCGCGGCGTAGAAGCGATTCGCGCCTTCGATGGCGGCGACCGCGGGGTCGGTGGCCAGCGCATCCTGCAGACCCATGAGCTTGATGATGTGCGGGAAATACACTTCGTCGGATTGATGCTCGAGATTGCGCGCGGCGGCACGCGCGATGGGATCGCGCGGCCAGAGCGCCGGCGTCGGCGCCATGTCTTCGAGGTATTCGAAGATCTGCGTGGAATCGAAAATCTCGACGGGGCCGTGCGTCAGGACCGGCACCTGGCGCTTCGGGTTGATGCGGAGCACTTCCGGATGCTTCGGGTCGTAACCGCGTGCCGAGTCATAGGGAACCATGATCAGGTCGAAGTCGAGGCCCTTCTCGAGCGCGGCGATCTGCACCTTCGCGCCGAACATGCTGAGCGGCCCGGAATACAGGGTCATTCGCGAAATCGTCATCGCTTCCTGCCTCGCGTCTTCTCCGGAACGATGGTTTCGCCGCGCGCAAGCATGGCCACCAGCGTGGCGATCTTCTTCTCGCGTCCGGCCACGGTTTTCATGTTGTTAGTGCGAAACCGGAGCGAAAACAGATTCACGCGGCCCAGCGACTCGAACTTCTTCTGCGCTTTGGGATTGGCCTTGATCGCAGCGAGCAGGTCAGCGGGCATGGTGTCATGCGAGGTGCTGCGTATCGGCGCATAGGCGGCGTCCCATCGGCCGTCCGCCTTGGCGGCATCCACCTGTTTCTGCCCGTGGGGCGTCATGCGGCCGGCTTCGTTCAGTCGCGCGACATTTTCGCGGTTGATCTGGCTCCAGATGCTCTTTGCCTTGCGCGGCGAGAAGCGCTGCAGGAACGAGCGCTCGTCGAACGATTTGCGCAGGCCGTCGATCCAACCCCAGCAGAGCGCGACGTCCAGCGCTTCGGCGTGCGTCACCGAACGCAGCCCCGAATCCTTCTTGTGAATCTTGAGCCACAGCTCGGGCGCCTTGGCGTGGTGAGCACGCATCCACGTCTCCAGCGCCTTCGACGTGGCGAAGCTGCGGATGCGCGGTGCCGGGCCGGGAAACCGGGAAAACTTTGGTCCACGTTGCTTCATGAAGTTATCCCGGTTTCCCGGCCCGGCACCGTTTAGTGCTCGCGGCGGAAAAAGCTCAATGCGAACACGGCGATGCCGGCGACGGCCGCCACGGGCGCCATGTACTGCACCACGTCCACGGCGCTCTGCCCGCCCGACAACATGATCCCGGCCGCGAGCGGCCCCAGGATCGATCCGACTCGGCCGACGCCAACGCTCGCTCCGGAGCCGGTGCCACGCATGATAGTCGGGTAGTAAGACGGCGCGACGCCGTACAGCGCGTAGTTGGCACCCAGCAGCAGGAAGCCTGCGATGCCGCTGTACGCAATGATCATCGTGTGATTGGTCGCCGCACCGAGCGCCACCAGCGATGCGATGAGCCCGGCGTAGGCCAGGGTCAGCGGCCAGCGCGGTCCGAAGCGGTCCACCAGCCAGCCTGCCGCCAGGGCACCGGCAACGCTGGCCCAGTTGAACGCCAGCGAAGCCTGTGGCGCGACAGCGCGATCGAGTCCCTTGGCAACCACCAGGGTCGGCAGCCAGTTCAGCATGAGATAGAGAATGAGTAACGTGGGCAGGAACGTGAGCCACAGCAGCAACGTAGGCATCGTGCGCCCGCCACCAAACAAGGCTTCGAGAAGCGGCGTTCGATCTTTCGGCCCCTGGCGCTGCTCGGGGACGAGCGTTTCCGGCAACAGCCATCGCAACCCCGGCAGCAACACCATGGGCAGCACTCCGCCAATGATGAACCACGTGCGCCAGTCGAAGTCCGGCGGGAAAACCTGGGTGAGCAGCGCCACGGTGCCGCCGCCGATCGGCAGGCCGCAGAACACCAGCGAAGCCGTCAGAGCTCGTCGCGCGGGTGAGCTCAATTCCGCGGCAATGGCCATCATGTTGGGCAGCGCCGCGCCGAACCCCAGTCCCGCGAGGAAGCGCGCTGTCACCAACGCATCGTAACTCTTCGCGATGGCGACCCAGAACGTGAACAGGCCGAACAAGGCGACGGCGCTCAGCAGCACGGGCCTGCGGCCGGTGCGATCGGCGAGCCAGCCGCCAACCGCGGCGCCCAGCACCATGCCGATGTTGTTCACGGAAAACAGCCAGCCCTTGGCATCCGCGTCGAGACCGAACTCCGGACCAAGCCGCGGCATGGCGACGCCCATCGCCTGGATATCGAAGCCTTCGAGCACGGCCACGGCCATGCACAGCGCGATCGCCACGGCATTACCTGGTTTCACACACTCCCCTTACAGCGCAAGCCCGACGTAATTCTCCGCCATGCTGGCCTGCGCCGCGCGGGATTCGAACAGGTGCTCGAGCTCGGCGTGTTGCAGCCGTTCGTCGAACGCGTCGCCGGGAAAGCGGTGAAGCTGCCGGGTCATCCACCACGAGAACCGCTCCGCGTGCCAGATGCGCCTGAGCGCACGCGCCGAGTAGGCGTCGAGAGCGCTCTCGGCGCGGTCACCAGGAGGCTCGCGATAGAAGTCGCGTAGCGCCTCGGATAGATAGAACACATCGCTCACGGCGAGATTGAGCCCCTTGGCGCCGGTCGGTGGCACGATATGCGCCGCATCGCCGGCCAGGAACAGCCTGCCGAAACGCAGCGGCTCGGCCACGAAGCTGCGCAGCGGCGCGATGCTTTTTTCAATAGAAGGCGCAATCGGAGTGCTCGGCACGCGCGCGCCGATCTCGCTGCCCAGGCGCCGCCCGAACTCCGTCCAGAAGCGCTCGTCGCTCCATTGCCCGATGCGGTCTTCCAGCGAGCACTGCAGGTAGCAGCGCACACGTGTGGGCGAGCGCATGCTCGCAAGCGCAAAACCGTGCTCCGAATTGGCGTATATGAGCTCCTCCCACGGCGGAGGGAAATCGGCGAGCACGCCAAGCCACCCGAAGGGATAGACCCGCTCGTACACGCTCAGCGCAGCCGCTGGAATGCTGCGCCGGCTGATGCCGTGAAACCCATCGCAGCCGGCGACGAAATCGCACGCCACCTCGTGGCCCACGCCCCGGTGACGATACGTCACTCGCGGGGACGGTCCCGCGATGTCGTGCAGCGCGACGTCCTCGGCTTCATAGACGCTGGGCGCGCCGGCCGCAGCGCGCGCGTCCATGAGGTCGCGCGTCACCTCGGTCTGGCCATACACCGTGACACTCTTGCCCGTGAGCGCCTTGAGGTCGATGCGATGCCGGCGGCCACGAAAGCCGATCTCCACGCCTTCGTGCAAAAGCCCCTCGGCATGCAGCCGGCTTGCCACGCCTGCGCGCTCGAGCACGTTCACGGTGCCCGGCTCGAGTACGCCTGCGCGGATGCGGCCGGATACATACTCCGCGCTGCGCCGTTCCAACAAGATTGTTTCGATTCCCTCCTTGTACAACAGCTGGCCTAGCAGCAGCCCCGCGGGTCCCGCGCCCACGATGGCAACCTGGGTTCGCCGCATCGTCAGAACTCGAACTTCAGCGAGGCAAACCACTCCAGCGGCCGTGAGTACGCGACCTCCGCGTAGCCGCTGCCCGTGGTCAATGAAGAGTTGCCCGCAATGGGATATTCCTCGTCGGTGAGGTTGTTCACGCCCAGCGTGACGCTCCACGGGGTGTCGTCACCGCCGCCGAAGGCCACCGACGCATTCACCGTCAGCACGTCATCGAGCTGTGCGATCTCGGGTGTGTTGGTGGCGTCGAAGAAGGTGGTCGGCTGGAAAGACGCATCGACACGCGGCTTGATTTCAAGCGAACCGGCGTGCCCGGTGTACGCAATGCCCAGGTGCGCCTGCCATTCCGGCGCGAACGGCAGGAAATTCCCCTCGACGAGGCCCGGCGGCAGGACCGCCAGCGGAATATTCGACAGGCTGTCGATCGTCGCGTCCAGATAACCCACGCTCGCGTCGATCAGCAGGTTGTCCGTGGCCGCCCACGTGAATTCCGCTTCGGCGCCATCGATGCTCGTTTCGCCCGCATTGGTGATGAAGGGAGCCACGCCGTTCGGGGCCGGTCCGCGATACGTGAGCTGCATGTTGGTGTAGTCGGAACTGAACACCGCGAGGTTCAGGCGCATCGTGTCGTTGGCGAGATCGAATTTTGCGCCCAGCTCGATGGTCTGCGCCTCTTCCTGATCGAACTTCTGCAGCGCCGCCTGCTGCGTCGGAGTGAGTACGGCATTGAAGTGGCTGTTCCAGCCGCCACCCTTGAAACCTTCCGAATAACTCAGGTAGGTCATGGCGCTTTCATTCCACTCGACGGAGAACGCCGCGGACGGCGTGAACGACGTGAACGTCTCGCGGTACCACTGCACGGGCACCTGCTTGATGTTGGGCGTCGCGTAATCGAACTGATCGGGATATGAACCCTTGTCGTCTTCCGTGTATCGGCCGCCCACGGTGAGCGCGAACTTGCCGGCGAAATTGTACGTCCACTGCGTGAACGCGGCCCAGCTCGAGTTGTCGACTTCGTTGTTGTCGCTGTCACGCTGCACCCCCGGAGGCGGCGGATTCAGGGCGATCGTCGCGATGTCGTCGGAGGTCTGCTCGAAGTAGTAGAGGCCCACGACGCCGACCAGCGGATCGGTCTCGTAGACGAACTGCAGTTCCTCGCTCAACTGATCGCCGCTCACGTCGTACTCGGTATGCAGAATCGTGAGCGGAGTGTTGTCGGCGTCGCGCGCGCCGGTCCAATCCGATTTGCGATACGCGGTGATCGACTTGAGCGTGATCGACTCGCTGAGATCGAACGCGATGTTGAACGAGGCGCCCACGTTGTCCAGCGTGCTGTAGAGCGGCAGCGTGCCGTTGTTGCTGTACGGGCCGGCGCCCTGCAGATCGTTGGCGCACCGGGGGTCGCTGATCATCGGCACCTGCGGCTGGTCCGGAAGACCTGGTGGCGGCACTGCACCGTCGGTGAGGCCCGGGCACCCGGCGTCCAGGCTCGCGACGCGCGGGAAGGTCGCAGCTTCGTTGATGGTTGCGAACACCAGCGGGCTGCCATTTTCGTCTGAACTGGTCACGTCGACGATGAAGGTGGCACGCACGCGCTCCGACGGCGTCCAGACTCCCTTGAACATGCCGAAGAACGTGTCGGTGTCGCCCAGGTCCGTGCCGTCGGGACGCGTGACGTAGCCGTCCTGCTTGCGCATGCCCAGAGAGAGCCTGGTCTTGAATTTTTCACCGAACGGAATATCGAGCGAGACCTGTCCGTCCGCGAGGCTGTCGTTGCCGAGTTCTGCACGCACTTCACCGCCGAAGTCGTCTCCCGGATCCGTGGTCGAGATGAGTACTGCGCCACCGATCGTGTTGCGACCGAACAAGGTCCCCTGCGGACCGCGCAGAACCTGCACATTGGCGACGTCTCGCAGCGCCATCGAGGCGCCAACGGCATTGCCGATGTAGACGTCGTCGATGTAAAGGCCAACGCCCGGATCGACGGTGGATGTCGGATCCGTCTGGCCGATGCCGCGAATGAACACCTGCGACGAAGAGTTGTTCCCCGCGAGCGGCGCATTGTTGGCGAACTGCAGGTTCGGCACCACCTGGTCCAGCACGTCGGTGCGGAACACCTGCCGCTCCTCGAGCGAGTCGCCCGAGAGCGCGGTGATCGCGATCGGCGTCTTCTGGAGGTCTTCCTCCACCTTGCGGGCCGTGACGATGATTTCCTCGAGGCGCTGCACTTCAGGCGCCTGCGCAATTGCCGAGGGGGCGTATGCCGTGGCTGCCGCCATGGCGATCGCCTGGGTGACCGCCATTGCCAGTGGCTTGGCTTGTGGTTTGGTTTTCATGGTTCTCCCTGGGTATGTGTTACTTCCAGACTTCACGCGCGGTCTCGATGACGAGCGCGAGCTTGGCCTTCTGTTCATCCAACGAGAGCGCGTTGCCCTCTTCCGTCGACGAGAAGCCGCATTGCGGACTCAAGCAGAGCTGCTCGAGTGGGACGAATCGCGCCGCCTCGTCGATGCGGCGCTTGAGGTCATCTTTGGTTTCGAGCTGGCCACGCTTCGTCGTCACGAGGCCGAGCACGACAAATTTTCCTTTTGGTACGAAGCGCAACGGCTCGAAGCCACCCGAACGCGCGTCGTCGTATTCGAGAAAGAAGCCGTCGACGGCGAGCTCGTTGAACAGCGCCTCGGCCACGTGGTCGTATCCACCCTCGGCGGCCCAGGCCGAACGGAAATTGCCGCGGCACATGTGCGTGCACACCCGCATGCCTGCCGGCTTCCCCGCCAGCGCCGCATTGATGTTGCGGATATAGATGCGATGCTGTTCGTTCGGATCGCCACCGATGCTCGACACGTACTCGCGTTGCTTCGGATCATTGAGATACGCGAGGCTCGTGTCATCGAGCTGCAGATAGGTGCAGCCGCGCTTCGCGAGTTCGGCGATCTCCCGCGCATAGACGGCGGAAAGATCCCGCCAGAATTCCTCCATGCGTGGATAGACCGTCTCGTCGATGGCGGCGCGCCCACCGCGGTAGTGCATCATGCTGGGCGAGGGAATCGTGAGCTTCGGAGTGCCACGCTTCACCACCGATTTCAGGAAATCGAAGTGATCGCCGAAGATGCAGCCGTCGAGCGACAACTTGCCTTCCACCTTGAGCCCCGAGGGAGTGAAGTCCACATCGCCCTTGTCGCTATGGAAATGCACGGTGATGTTCTGCTGAACCTTGCGCACGCCGCCGATCTGGTACAGAAAATCCATGTGCCACGACGAGCGGCGGAATTCACCGTCGGTGATGCCTTGCAGTCCCAACGCTTCCTGAACCTGCACCACATCGCGGATCGCAGCGTCTTCGGCCTTGCGCAGGCCGGCGGCATCCAGCCGCCCCGCCTTGTGCTCCGCGCGCGCGCGGGTGAGCTCGGGAGGCCGCAGCAGGCTGCCCACGTGGTCGGCTCGGAATGGCGGTTGAGTCAGCGGCATAGTTGCTGTTCCAGTTCGTGGAGGGTGCGGTAGCAAGGCAGCACCTGTGCCACGCTCGAATTCGGTTCACGACCATCGCGGATGGCGGCAATGAACTCGCGGTCCTGCAGTTCGATGCCGTTGAGCGAGACGTCCACTTTTGACACATCGATCGCGTTGTTCTTGCCGTCGACGAGTTCGTCGTAGCGTGCGATGTAAGTTCCGTGGTCGCAGATGTAACGGAAAAACGTACCCAGCGGGCCGTCATTGTTGAAGGACAGCGACAGCGTGCAGATGGCGCCGCTGGCCGCCTGCAACTGGATAGACATGTCCATCGCGATACCGAGCACCGGGTGGATAGGCCCCTGCACGACGTTGGCCCGCACGATTTCCGAGCGCGCCTGGTATCGAAACAGGTCCACGGTATGCGCCGCGTGGTGCCATAGCAGGTGATCGGTCCATGAACGCGGCTGCCCCAGCGCGTTCATGTTGCTGCGACGGAAGAAATACGTCTGCACGTCCATCTGCTGGACGGCCAGTTCGCCAGCTTCGATGCGCCGGTGAATCCACTGATGCGAAGGATTGAAACGCCGCGTGTGGCCGACCATGCACACGAGCCGCGTACGTTGCGCGAGCTCCGCAACCGCGATCGCGTCCTTCAGCGAATCCGCGAGCGGGATTTCCACCTACACGTGTTTGCCCGCGTTCAGGCACTGCACGCTTTGCGCCGCGTGCATCTGTGTCGGAGTGGCGAGAATGACGGCGTCGACTCCCGGACGGGCCAGTGCCTCGGCGAGATCCGTGGTCGCATGCGCAACGCCGTACTTGCGCGCTACCTCTTGCGTGGGCGCGAGCTGGCGTCCCACCACGGATACGACCTCGACGCCCTCGATCAATTTGCAGGCATCCAGATGCTTCTGGCCAAAAGCCCCGACGCCGGCGACGACAACCTTCATGGCTTTCATGCCAGCGGCTCCACGATGAGATGCCCGACAGCCGTATTCGACGCGGGCACGTGATAGAAGCGATGGATTTCGCGCACCGGGCCTTCGAGAGCGCCGCGCATGATGAGCCACATCACGAGCTCGATGCCTTCGGAACCGGCCTCACGCAAGTATTGTTCGCGAGGA
>DASQJS010000473.1:0-12673 GCA_035630995.1 Steroidobacteraceae bacterium
TACGCGTGGGTCCTGTGGAAGGAGGTGCGCGCCCTGCCGCGCGCGTTGTGGTTCGTCGCCATCATGCTTCTCGGCAACATTGCGATGTCGGCCTACGTGCTGCGCCAGCTCGCGCGTCTGAGCCCGAAGGACCCCGTGGAAACACTGCTCTCGGCGCGAAATTCCTGACACATGCGCGAATTCCTGCAACGACGGCTCGTCGCTCCGCTGCTCGAGCTCCTGCGCCAGGGGGTGACGCCACGCGAGCTCGCGTTGTGCCTGGCGCTCGGCACGACGATTGGCCTCATTCCCGTGCTCGGGGTATCGACCGCACTGTGCGCACTGGTGGCGCTGTTGCTCAAGCTGAACATGCCGGCGATACAGCTCGTCAACTATCTACTCACTCCGCTGCAGCTCCTGCTCGTGATCCCGCTGCTGCGCCTCGGCGAAACGCTCACGGGCTCACCGCCCTTTCCGGTGACGCTCGAATCGGCACTGGCGCTGCTCTCGCAGGACGCCATCCACGCCATCCGGATCCTCGCGACGGCGATCGCGCACGCCACCCTCGCGTGGTTGCTGGTCGCGCCACTGCTGGCCATCGCCCTGTATCGCGGGCTTGAACCAGTCCTGATGCACCTGCGGCGGGATGCCCGATGACTTCGCTCGACATGCGCCTGCTGGAGCGCGACCTGGTTCCGGACTTTCTCATTCGCCGGCGTATTCGCGCCCTGCTGTCCGCGCGACTTCACGAGGAAGATCAGTGCGACCCCGAAAAGCAGCAGCAAAGGCTGGCCGGCTTCATCCGGACACTCCACCAGGGCCCGGTCGCCATCGAAACCGCGGCGGCCAACGAGCAACACTACGAGGTGCCCACGGAGTTCTACGAGCGCGTCCTGGGTCCGCACCTCAAGTACTCGAGCGGCTATTTTTCGCACCCAGGCGCTGCACCGGCCGAAAACCTGGAAGCCGCGGAAGCCCGCATGCTGGCGCTGACCTGCCAGCGCGCCCGGATCGACGACGGCCAGAAAATCCTCGAACTGGGTTGCGGCTGGGGCAGTCTCAGCCTGTGGATGGCTGCTAACTACCCTGGATCGCGGATCACCGCGGTCACCAACTCGCGCACGCAGAAAAGGTACATTGACGCCGAGGCGCGTGCCCGAAACCTGGCGAACCTGGAGGTCACCACTCGCGACGTCAACCACCTCGCGTTCCCGGAAGGCACGCAATTCGATCGCGTGGTCTCGGTGGAGATGTTCGAGCACATGCGCAACTACGACATGCTGCTCGCACGCGTGGCCTCGTGGATGGCGCCAGCCGCCACACTTTTCGTACACATCTTCACGCACCGGCAATACGCCTATGCGTTCGAGGTTCGCGATGAGACCGACTGGATGGCGCGTCACTTCTTCACCGGCGGCATCATGCCGAGCGACGATCTGTTGCTGTACTTCCAGCGGGACGTACGGATTGTCGAGCACTGGCAGGTGCCGGGCTGGCACTACCAGCTCACCAGCGAAGCCTGGCTTTCGAACATGGACCGCCATCGGGCCGAGCTCATGCCGGTGCTGGCGCGCACCTATGGCGAGCCCGAAGCACTGCGCTGGTGGGTGTACTGGCGCGTGTTTTTCATGGCCTGCGCGGAGCTGTGGGGATACGCCGACGGCCGCGAATGGCTGGTATCGCATTACCTTTTTGAGAGGCGCTGAAAAGCGGTACAGTCCCATGCCATGACTGCCGTCAAATTCTCGGGGTGGCTGATCACCGCCACCCTCGCCTGCGTCACTTGCCTGTGGGCGGCGCCCGCGTATGCGGTCACCGATTCCGACCGAGTCGCCGTCTACAAGGAATTCCGCTCGCAGTTCGACGCCCGGAAATACGCCGAGGCCCAGCCCCTGGCCGAACGTCTCGTGGCGCTCACCGAAGAGCAGTACGGTGCCGAAGACCTGGCCCTGACCAACCCGCTCACCAACCTGGCCACGGTTCACTACAAGCTCGGCCACTATCCGGTGGCCATCGAAAATTACCAGCGCACCCTGCGCATCCTGCAGGCCAAGTCGACCATCGCCGACAAGCAGCAGATCCGGCCGCTGCACGGCCTGGGCGTCAGTTTCATGGGCGCAAGAGATCCGGAATCCGCGGTGGTGGCCTTGAAGCGCGCCGCCGACCTGTCGCGAAATACCGATGGCCTGTTCAACATCAACCAGGTGGAGTTCATCGACGATCTGATCGACGCGTACGAATCCACCGGCAGGTTCGTCGAGGCGGAGAAGGAAAGCCTGTACGCCATGCGCGTCGAAGAGGCCGCCTACGGCCGCAATTCGATCAAGCTGCTCAATCGGCTCGACAAGCTGGCGCTCTGGTATGAAGGCGCGCGGCGTTATACCAGTGAACGCAACATCTACGAGCGCGCACTGGCCATTCTCGCCAAGTCAGCGCCCGTGAACGACCTGCGACGGGTTGCTCCGCTGCGCGGCATCGCGCGATCTTTCCGGCTCGAGGCCTTCTACGGCGCCGAAGGCGCGGACACCGGCGCTTCCTTCAACGCCGGAACTTCCGGCGCGCCGGTGTTCTCCGATGGCACCGTGCAGCGCCGCGGCGAAACATCGCTGATCACCGCGCTCGACATCATCAATGGCAACACGCCCCTCAACGAGCAGATGCGCGGCGAAGTGCTCACTGATCTCGGCGACTGGTTCCTGATCTCGAACGCACTGCGTCGCGCTTACGACACCTACGCGGACGCGTGGAAAGCGCTCGCCAGCGTGTCGAACACCAAGGCGCTCGACGCGCCGCGCGTGCTCGCGTACCGGCCGTCGATCAGTTCGATCGACCGGTCGCAGCTCGACCCGGCCGAAGCCGTGATCAAGATCGTGGAGCTGCATTTCAAAGTTGATCGCGACGGGCGGATCGATGAAGTGACATCACCGACCACCGACGTGCCCGAGAACATCGTGCGCAACTCGATGTCGTCGATGAAGCGCTCCCGTTACGCGCCGCGCATCGAGAATGGCGTGGCGGTGCCCACGGATAACGTGGTCTTCTACGAACGAGTGATGGTCAAAGTGACGTCGCCCGGAACTGAGACGGAGAAGAAACCGGAGGCGCCTGCGACTCCGGCGGAGTCGTCGCCACCACCGGCTGGTCGTTGATAGGGACGGCTTCGATGGTCATGTCGGCGACCGCCGCCGCGGCTTCGGGCGAACCCGGCGCCGGTGTTGATTTCGGTGTCAGCGCCTGGGAGGCCAGCAGCGGCTTCGCCAGTTCCAGGCCCTGGAACTGTGTGAGAAATTTTGCCGCCGCATCGCGCATGGCCGCGTAGGCGGCAATTCCCAACTCTTCTTCACCGTTGCCGATCTTGGGCGCCGGACCGCTGCCGTAACCCGTGAGCGTGAGCGTGTCGACCAGCTCTCCGTTCGGCGCGTAGATGAAAATCTGGTAGCGGATGGTCACCGCGCAATAAACGCCGCCGGTTTCCTTCGCGCTCGCGAACGAGAACTGCTCGATGCGCGGTTCGAAGATGGCCATGAGGCCGCCCTCGAGCCGCGCGGCATCGACCGTGTCGAACATCTTCGCTTCGGTGAATTCCGCGCGGAAGACTTCCTCGATCATGTGCCGGTGCGACGGGCCGAGCTGCGCCTCGTA
This sequence comes from Steroidobacteraceae bacterium, assembly GCA_035630995.1. Classification (GTDB taxonomy): domain Bacteria; phylum Pseudomonadota; class Gammaproteobacteria; order Steroidobacterales; family Steroidobacteraceae; genus CADEED01. The sequence continues at coordinate 3,622 of DASQJS010000473.1, forward strand.
GTTCACGCTGGCGCGGGATTCCTTGTGGATATAGTTGCCGGCTTCGGCGGTGACCACCACGCCCACCTTGGCCGGTGTCGGCACGATGAGTGGTTTGGGCAGATCCCCTTCGGGCCGCACGGCTACGGCCGCGCAGCCACCGAGCATCAGCGTCAGTGACGCGACTGGAATGCAGAGTTTGGAGATGCGTCGTACTTTCACGGGGCCTTGTCCGTCAGAAAAGTCGTCCATCAGAAAAGTCATCCGTCAGTTATGCAGCGCGGCGCACCGAACACGTCGACCTTGATCGCGCAGCCCGGGCCGCCGATCGTGAGACCCACGAAAGTCCCTTCGTTTTCGTCGCACATGGCCCGCATTAGAACAGAAAAACGCTGATTGATACGGGGCGGCGAACTGGCGCCCGCCGGCATGCCGATAGCGTGAATTCGCATCTTGTGGCGCCCCTGCCGGTCCACGGGATTGAACTTGCGCACGGCCTGCAGCGCCGCTTCCACGGACGGGCCGGTGAAGTCGTCCCCGATGACATACACGCTGATCTTCTTGTCTGCCGCCCACCAGCCCTGGACCGCGGCGCCGATGCCTTCCACCGGGCTCGAATCGCTGAACGGCTTCCAGTTGACCATCGTGGACAGGATCTTGGCGCGCTGCGCCGGCGTATCGCTGAGCCATTGGCCCTTGGTGCTCGCGAACATGGGTTTTCCCTGGTCGTCGAGAATCTGGAGGCCCTTCACCTTGGGGTAGATGTCGAGAATCTCTTTCATGACGTTCTGGGCGTTCTCCCAGTTGTCGGCCTGCATGCTGCCCGAGGTGTCGATCACGAAGATGATCCACTCGCTATCCACGGGAATGCCGCCGACCGCGAGCACGTTCGGGTCGCGCGGCCGCGCGTTCTTGAGCAGGCGCTGCATCTCCGCGGTCAGCGTCTGGTGTGCCGCCACGAGTTCTGTCTCGACGATGTTGGTGACGGCCGACTCGCCCTTGCTGGCGTTGAATTCGCCACGGATTTTCGACAGATCACCGGCGAGCGCCGCCGCCTTCTGCTGCTCGACGGTGAGCACCTTCATGCGGCCCTGCAGCTCGCGATTGAGCACGTCGGTTTCGCCGCGCAGCTCGAACAACTGGCGCTGCAGCTCGAGGATCTGGCCGCGCAGATCTTTCTCGCTGCGCTCGATGACGATGGGCTGGCCGATGTCGGTGAGCACCAGCAGCAGGATGATGGCGCCGAAGCCGCAGCAGATGCAGTCGAGGAACGACAGCGTGAAGACTTCGAATTCGCGGCGTTTGCCTAAAGCCATTTCAGTTTCCTACGGCCAGTCGCGCGATGGGATGACGTACGACCCGCTGCTGCGCCGGGCGAGCCGCCAATACGCATGCGCCGCCAGCGGATCGCCCTTCATGGGCAGCAGCACGACATCGATTGGCAGTTTCTTTTCCATGATCTTCATCGCATCGTCGAACAGCTTTTCGCGGTCGCGGGAATTGATGAACTTGCGGGCGGCCGGCACCGAGCCCTGCGTGGGCAAGCCATCGGTGATGAGGATGATCTGGTCGGGTTCCGGAATCATCGTGCGCACCGACAGAAACGCATTCACCAGGCTCGTGCCGTCACCGGGCGTGATGGCGCGTGCCGCGGTGAGAATGCCATTGATGGCGCGCGGATCGTTGTTGCTGAGCCATTGGGTGCCGGTGTTCGCCTGCACCGGCTTCGCCTTGGAGTTGAAACCGATCACCTGGAACTGGCCATTGTCAGGCAACTGCGCCGTGACCCACTCGACGATGTCGAGCGCGCGCCGCCACTTCTGCGCCGATCGCCGCAGCGGTTCGGGCTGATTGCGCAGCTTGATCACCTTGGCGATGTCCTCGTCCATCATGCTGGCCGAGGTGTCGAGCAGGATGAGGATGCGCTTGCCCTTCATCTGCAGCGAGCTGATGTACTTGCGGTTACCTCGTCCGCGGAACGACTTCACGCGTTCGCCGGCCGGCGCTTTGTCGAGCGCACCGCCCTGCAGGCGCTTCACGCCTTCTTCGAGCGACTTGATGTCGGCCTTGAGCTGGTTGATGTGCGCGCGGCGCGCCAGGCTTTCCTCATCGTACGTCGACGACTGCTCGCGGCGCTGCTTGAGCTCGGCGGCAACGCGCAGCGCGCGCGCCTGGGCGGCGGCGGCGTCTTCGTCGGTCTTCTCGAGCGTGTTGCGCAACTGCACGAGATGCAGCGTGCCTTCCTTCACTTCCTCTTCGAGCTTGCTCACCTCGCCGGTGAGCTGGTCCAGCGCCAGGATTTCCTGCGCGCCTTTCTGCGCCTGCACGATGGTGTAGAACAGCACCACCGCGCCGAAGCCGCAGCAGATGCAGTCGAGGAACGACAGCGTGAAAACTTCGAAGGCGCGGCGTTTTTTCACGACGCGTTCTCGCGGACGGATGCCGCCGCGGAAATGAGAGTGAACTCCACGCCCGGCGTGCCGACGCGTACCCGATCGCCGGGGCGCACCGCGGCACGCTCGCGCACGCGCGCGCCGTTCACCCAGGTGCCATAACGGCTGTGGTCGATGAGTACCGTGCGCTCGCCCTCGCGACGCAACGAACAATGGCGGCGCGACACTCCCGCCGCGGCGCGGGGCAGTGCGATGTGCGGAGCGTTGTCGACTTCCTCGGTGCCAATCACCAGGCCCGTATCCGGGAAGCGCATGGAATCCCCGCCGAAGAGGATGTGCGTGACCGGCAGCGCGCGCGCAGCGGACGTGCTGGCCGAGGCGACATACTCGATGTTCGCGGACAGGCTGTGCTCCGAGACGCGCGCAACGCGACGGCGAAGACGCGGAGCGGCGGCCGGATCACCGCTTTGTAACGAAGCCGCGACCGCGGCTATTCCGGCGGGCGCGATGACCAGCCCGTCTTGCTCGAGCTCGAGCAGCCGGGGCAGGAAGCCCGGCCAGCGTCGCGACTCGGCCGGCAAAACCAGCGCCGCATCCTGTCCGGCGATGCGTGCATTGCGCGTCAGGCGCGTGAGTTCGCGATAGAACGGTTGTGCCGCATCGGCGAAGAGCTGGGCATCGACCGGGACAGCGAAGCGTGCGCCTTCGGATTCGACCACGGCTTCCACCTTGCCCTCGGTGGCCGCGCGCGCGGCGAGCATGGGCAGGTCGGCGAACAAGCGCTGTTCGACGTCCAGACTGAGCAGCGGATCGAAGCGCGTGTTTTTTACGAGCGCGCCGGCCACGGCGATGAGCCACAGATCGTAGACGTCGAGCAGATTGGCACGCTCGCTCACGAATGCTTCCTCGAAAATGCACTCAGCGCCGCCGGCCACGCGCGTGGCGGTGGCGGAGCGCCAGCCGGCATCGAGCAGCACGTAGTGGCTGCGGTCGACCACGGCCGCGGCGGTGAGCGTGGCGGAGTCGAGGAAGTCGCGCGTATCCACACCCGCGGCACTCAGCGCACCGCGCAGGACCGCGAGCGCGCTCGCATCCAGGTCGGCGGGCACGGCAACCACCGCTTCGATGCGCTCGGTCACCGAGAGCGCACGCAGGTGCGCATGCACTTCGAGCGCGACGTTGCGCGCCGCGTTGGCGTCGGTGGTAAGCCCACGCCAATGCGAAAGCGATACTTCGTCCGGGCGGCCACGTGCAGCCGCGAGTGCCGCACGCCCGAAACGCGGATCGCTCGCCGACGTCTCCACCGCCAGCGGCTCGGTGGCGAGCAACTCGCCATCTCGGGCGATGGAGAGCGTGTGGTGGTCGAAGTGAAAGCCGTACATATAAGAGTGGGTCAGGCCGGTTTCAGATTACGTATTCGTCGGGAAGCTGACGCTCGCATCGGCGTCGTATTGCAGATCGGGCGGCAGATCTTCGGGGGCAATGCCTTCGTAGGGATCCTCGTCAGGAGCATCCGGAGTTTCGCCTTCGGCTGGCGGTTTGGCGCCCGCGGGATCGGCAGTGGCGGGCGTGGAGGGTTGAGGCTCAGCGCCTTTGGGTGGCGGCGCGTCGGGGTTTTGGGAGGTGGGCTTCGCGCCACCTTCGGCCGGCGACTGAGTCTGACCGGGTTGCGCCGGGGCCGGCGTGCTGCTCGTGGCGGGTCCGATGCGCAGCGGCGCGTTCAGCAGAGCCGTGGTGGCGGCAATCGCGGCGACGCCCGCAATGCTGATGGCGACGATCGTGAGAACGAGGTGACGCATGTCGCTCTCCTATTCCGGTGCTACGTAGCGCGCGACACGAAAGCCGATCACGTCACTGGCGACGACCGCGCCTTCGCGCCAGGGGAAGCGCAACTCGCCGGTGGACACCGTCCGCCAGTTTGAACCGCGATACGTATGATTCTTGCCTTCGCTGGGACCGAGCGGATCCGTGACGGGAGTTGAGGCCACGAATGACAGGTAGCGGTCGTTGACCCATTCCGACACGTTGCCCGCGAAGTCGTAGAAACCGAGCGCATTCGGCGCGAACAGCGCCGGTGCGGCTGCGACCGGGAATTCGTCCTTGTGTCCCTCGATGACCGCGCCTAACAAGTTGACCGCTTCGCTGCCGCCGATGTTCGCCGAGCCCGACACCAGGGGCAGTTCGGCGCCCCAGGGATACTTGAGCGGCTTGCCGGTGCTCGCGGCGCGCGCGACGAACTCCCACTCCGCCTCCGTGGGCAGGCGGTAACCGTTGCTCACCGGAACCGTGAGTGCGAAGCCACCGCCGGCGAGTGGTTCGTAAGCCGGTGGCAGGCCCTCCTCGGTCGAGAGCCAGTTGCAGAATTCCGCGGCGTCTTCCCAGGTGACGCGCGACACGGCCTGCTTGTCGAGATCGAGCGAGTGATCGCCCGCGGCGCCGGAATTGTGGTTGGAGCGGAACAGTCGGAACTGCGCGTTGGTGATCTCGCGTTCGCCCATGTAGAACGGGCGCAGCAGCGTCACCTTGTGGGAACCTTCGTTCGGTCGGCGGCCCTGTTCGCGGCGATCCGTGCCCGCCTGGAACACGCCGCCCGCGACGATGATGAGCCGGATACCAGGCTTGGTGACTATCTTCTGCGGCGAATTGCCGGCAATGTCTTTCGGATTCACCAGTTTGAAATCCACGGTGCGCGCAATGCCGGGGGCCAGCACCAGGTCCGTGACGAACGCCTTGAAACCTTCCTTGCGCACTTCGACGTGTTGACGGCTGGCGGGGAGCGACAGCGACACCGGCGCCTTGCCCTGTGGATTGCCATTCACGAAAACTTCCGCGTCGGCCGGGTCACCCTGGATGCGCACCTCGACCAGCAGCGCCGCCAGGCGCGCATCGAGCGTCGATTCTTTTGCGGCTTCGGCGAATATTTCGCGCGTCCACGGCGCATAGCCGGCGCGCGTGACCGAAACGGCGTGCGAGACGCCGGGCGACAATTCGATGGTGACGGGCGTGATGCCGCGGAAGCTGCCGCCGGTGGTCACCTGCGCACCCGATGGCACGGAGCGCACGGTGACGCGCGCGTCCGCGGCGCCGAGTTCGATGGGCCCGATGGTCTGCGGCGTGCCGGCGTTCACGACGACGCTCGAGGTCCAGATGCGAAGTCCCGGCGCCGACACCTGCACGCGCCGGATGCCCGCGTCCATTTCTATTTTCGCCGGCGTGACGCCCACGGCCTTGCCGTCGACCTCGATCTGCGCCCCCGCGGGCACCGAGCTGATGCCGACGACTCCGAAGGAAGGCTTGAGCGCCACCTTGAGCTGCTGTTTCTCGCCACCGCCCGCGATGGTGAGACGTTCGACGTGATCGAGGTGACGCGGCGCCTTGAAGGTGAGCGTGCGATCGCCGGCCGGCACCTTGACCGCGCCGGGAACGCGGCCGAGCGGCGCGCCATCGGCGGAGATTTCAGCGGTGACGCCGCCGGTGTCCACCTGGAGCACGCCGGGTAGTTTGACCAGGTGAATGAGCGCATGCGCCGGCGCGGGACCGCCCACCGTGACCTGCGCTTCGGCGGGCTGGTAGCCCTCGCGCGATGCGTGCAGGCGGTGCTCGCCGGGAAACACGAATACGCTGGACGCCGACTGCCACGAAAAACTGCCTTCGGACGTCACCGTGGCGTCACCGGGTTGCAGATCGAGCGCGATGGGCTCGAGAAGCGCGAACAGACTCAGCACGACCGCGAGCAGGCCGCCCATCACCCAGGCGGCGTAGTTCCATTTGCTGCCCGTGACCGTTCGCGCAGGCGGAGCGACGAAGCCTTCGAGGTCGGGCAACTCGCCGAGGTCGATGGGCAGGTCTTCGATCGACGGCGCCAGCACCCGCACGCTGTCGCCCACGGGCGGCAGCGTGTCGTTGCCCACGAGGTCGAAGCGCCGCAGCGCGAGAGTGGATGACGTCGCTTCCTCGACCAGCAATTGCGAACCGGCGATGGTGAGCACGTCGCCCGCGCTGATGATGCGGGCTCCGCCGACCGTGACGCCATTGATGCTGACGCGGCTCTCGGGAGATGCATCGAACAGCCAGCGCCCGGACACCGCGCGCAGCGAAGCCAGGGGCTGGTGTTCGGGCGGGGGCGCGTCGTCGTGATCGGAGCGCAGCGCGCCCGAGCCCGCATCGAAAACGACACGCGCGCCATAACGCACCTCGTCCTGCGGGGTGCGCAGGACGATCGACGCGTCGTACGAAAGCGAGGGTTCCATGACTGTTTGGCCAGTGAGGCGCTAAATCGGTTCCAGGCAGCGGATTACGATCGTCTGGCCACCCTGCCCCGGCGACACGGTGATTTCTCGGCGGACGTCGCGAAAGCCGCTGCGCTTGCCCGTCACCGTGTATTTGCCGGGCTTCAAGGTGACCTCGCGCCGGTCGAAGGCTCCGAAGAGGCCGACGCGCTGGATTGCCACCTCGGTGGCGTTGTCGGATTCGAGAGCCAACACTACTGGCTGATTGAACGTGGGCAACAGAAGTTCCAGGCGCGTGATCTGCGAGCGGATCACCGGGCCCTGGGACGGCAACGCCCGCGCTCGCACCAGCAACCTTTCCGCCTCGACGCGAACCTCGTCGGCGGCCAGCCGTTCAGGTCTTTCAATGAGTGTCTGCAACCGCTTGCCCAGTTCCGCCCGCGGAGCGACCGCCGCGCGGCCCTTCTGGGCAAACTGCAGGGAAGGGTCTCGCGCGAGTGCTTCGTCGTAGATAGCCAGCGCCTCGCTCCAGCGTTCCTCGGCGGCCAGGCTCGAAGCCCGTTCGGCCAGCTCCGCGGTGCTGCGTCCGCTGCCCGTGTCGGCGACTCGCTGCAGCGCGGCACGAACTTCGGCACTGTCGGGTCTGAGCTGGCTGGCGCGTTCGAGATGCGTGCGCGCCTCCGACAGGCGTCCACCGTTGAGCGCGGCAAGTCCGGCGCCCATCTCCGCATTGAACTGCTTTTCCGCGACGGCGTGCTTCACGCGCGCGAGCCCTTCGGTCGCCGCCACGTTTCCGGGATTCCGTTTCAGGACGTCGGTGAACAAGGCCTGCGCCTTGGGCAGGTCGCTGGCTGCTTCAGCGTTCTCGGCGTCGGCCAGCGTGGGCACCACGCCGCTGGCGGCCGCCACCTTGCCGAGCCACTCGGTGGCTTCCTGGTTCTGCGGATCGATCTTCAGCGCGGTGTCGAACGCCTGGCGGGCGTTTTCGAATTCCCCGGCATTCAGCGCCCGCTTGCCTTCCGTGAGCTGCGCAGTCAGTGCTTCCGGCTGTTTGGCCTCGATGGCCGCCAGTGCTTTTTCGAGCTCCGCGAGCGGCGCCGGCGCGCTTTCGTATTTACGACGCTCGAGCATGCCGCCGATCTCGTCGAGCGACTTGCGGGCGGCGGCGAAGTCCGTGCCGCCCCATTGCGCCGCGGCGTGAGAGTCCAGCTCCAGCAGTCGCTTGCTGAGTTCGGTGTGCCGCGTGGTGAGCTCTTCGACGCGCTTCTCCGCGACCTGGTCCGCTTCGGTGGGACCGGCGGGAAGCTGGAGATCGGCGAGATCGACCTTCTGCTCACTGGCGAATTTCGGCAGCAGAACGGCAACTCCGCCCGCGACGATGATGAGCACCGCGGCGATGGCCCAGCTGCGACGGCGATTGCGCGCCCGCTGCTCGCGTATGACCTGCGCCCGCAGTTCGTCGACCTGCGGCAACATGCCCGGATCGATTTCCTCGAGCTCGCGCACCGAGCTCGCGGGCGTCGGCGTTTCGTCTGCCATCACCGCCGGCGTGAGAATGTCGGCGGAGGCGGCGAGGATGGCCGCTTCGCTCTCCGCGGCAACGTCGAGCGGAGCGCCCTCGAGCCCGAGCGTATCCTGCAGCACGGCGTTCATTTCATCGGCGACGTGCCGCATCGACGGCGGGCGTTCGCGCCCCTGCTTGGCTAACAACCAGGACACCAGCAGTTCCAGCCGTGGCGGTATCGGTTTCACCGGCTTGAGCCGCGGCACCGGTTCGGTGGCGATCTTCTTCGCGTCGAACGCGGGATAAAACGGTGGATATCCGGAGAGCAATTCGTAGGCGAGCGCACCCAGCCCGTAGATGTCGTCGGTAGGTCGCGCGGGTTCACCGGAAAGCTGCTGCGGGCTCGCGGAAAACGGCGAGCCCGGTGGGCCGCTGGAATTGTCGCCCTCGGAGGCGCCGGCACCGAAGTCTGCGAGCAGCGGCCGGCCGGCGGCATCGAGCAGGATGTTCGAGGGCTTGAGATCGCGATGCACGATGCGCCGCGAGTGCGCGTGTTCGAGCGCGGCCGCGATGTCGATGAGCAGCGGCAGGATCTTGGTGTAAGGAGCGCCGCGCATCTGGCGCAGGTCTCCGCCGGCCGCGAACACCATGGGTAACACCGTGGCGTCGGCCGCGCGCACCGGTTCATAGACTCGTAAAACACCGGGATGATTCAGGCGCGCCGTGAGCGTGAACTCACGCTGGAACACTTCCCAGGCGGCGTCGGAATTCAGGAACTGGGAATAGAGGATTTTCAGCGCGACTTCGGTGTCGCGCATTTCGTCACGGGCGCGCCACACCTCGCCGTACCCGCCGGCGCCGAGTTTCTCTATGAGCACGAAGCGGCCGCACAGCTTGGTGCCGGCCTGATTCTGGTTTGTCACGTATCAGCTGGACGGAGGCTTGAC